>JAIESI010000028.1 GCA_019746135.1 Xanthobacteraceae bacterium | reverse complement strand
GTGGACCAAGAAACGAGTCCGCCAAAAGCCCTTCAAAGGCCGCCGTATCACTCAGCTCTGATTCCGGGTACTAGGGCGAACGCGCGCCGAACCTAACGCGGGACAGCGGCACGATCTCGGACGCGACAACGCCGATCTGGCTGCTCACGCATCGCGACTTGCGACGCGTCGCCCGCATCCGGGTGTTTCTGGACTTCATGGCCGAAGCGATCGCCCGCGAGCGGACGATGCGCGAAAGCTTTAGAGGTTAGCGAAAGCTGCCGCGCAGCGCCGGCACCGGGCGGAGGTTCTGGCCGTCGTCGACCGGCAGGGTGGCGTGGGCCGTCACGGCGCGGGCAAGAGCCGCCCGGCTCAGCATCATGCCGGCCATGGCGCTTGTGGTGCCGATCGTCACCACGATCGCGAGGCTTGCAAGAACGATCTTGATCATCGGGCTCTCCCACCTTTGGGCCGCGGCCGCGCCGCAGCGCATCTACATGGCGGCAGGTGTAAACCACGCCCGTTTCCGGCGAATGTTGCGCCTGTATCGTCGGTATCGTGGCGCGGAAAGATTGCTACGGCGAGTTGGCGAGACAGGGGTCGAGCATGACGTGGTTGTCGTCGAGGCGGTTGTAGCCGCCCTTCATGATGACGCGGTCGCCCGCCTTCATGTCGTTCGACTCATACGTGACGCAAAGTACCCGCACCTCCCGGCACATCAGCAGATACCAGAGCGCGCCGTCGCTGCGCACCGTCGTCAGCTCGCCGGTGATGGTGAGGTCGATCCGGTATTCGGGCCGCCCCAGGCCCGCCGACATCTTGCGGATGTTGTCGCATTGCGCCGATGTTTGCGCCGCCTGGTCGCCGAGCGAGAACGCCGGACGGTCTTTCAGCGCGTCATCGGCGACGAGTTGCACCAGGAGAAATGGCAAAATGAGCGGCTTCATGCCGCCGCCAAAGAGCGGGCAATTGCGGCGGCTTCAAGCTCAGCGCGGGGAGAACGGATTCTGCCAGCCGCGGCCGGGCGCCGGCGCGCGCGGCGGAAACGTCGCCTCGAGGTAATCGAGGACGATCTTCTTGTCCTTCTCCGGCAACGGCGACATCTTGTGCCGGTCGATCATCCACTGCAGCGAGTCCTCCCACTGCAGCCGCGTCATGCCCTGCTGCGCGACGAGCTTGAAGTTGTGGCAGGCGGTGCAAGCATAGAACGCGTCGTCGCGGCCGACGCCCGCCGGAAATTCCTCCGGCGTCTCGTCGCCCGGCGTGAACTGTGCCGGCTGGGCGTGGCCCGCACCGGCGGAGAGAATCACGGCGAGCGCAAGGCTCGCCGCCATGATGAGCTTTGCCATCGCGCTCAGCCCGCCAGCACCGCGACGCGGTGCATCGGATTGGCGCCGTAGCCCTGCGGATTCCAGAAGCCGGCGATATGCGGCTGCATCGCGCCGGCCGAGTCGGTCGCGCGCGTCCAGATCTCGTAATAGCCGTCGGACGGCAGCTTCACCGTCGCGGTCCAGCGCTGCCAGTCGTACTTGTTCTTCGGCTGGCTCAGCGCTGCACGCGTCCAGGTTGCGCCGAAATCGATCGAGACGTCGACGCGCCGCACGCGAAGGTCGCCGGCCCAGGCCGCACCGCGAAGCTGCACCTCCCTGGTGCCGGCCGGCAGCTTGGTGCCGTTCGCCGGGCTGGTGATGATCGAGCGCACCGGCATGGATTCGAGATCGCGGAAATTGCCCTCGGCCGCCTTGTCGCCCGGCACCATCGGCTTGATCGCGACGCGGTAGGACGTCGCGCCCATGCCGGGGCCGTCGTGATACTTGTCGCGCACCCAGAGCCGGGTGAACCACTTGGCCGACACCGAGCCCGGCCAGCCGGCGACCAGGAGCCGCACCGGCCCGCCATGGATATGCGGCAGCGGTTCGCCGTTCATGGCGAACACGATCAGGTTGTTTGCGTCCATCGCCTTCTTGATCGGCACGCCGCGCGAGATCGCGTCCTTGCTGGCGTCGGCGAGGCTCTTGTCGCTGCCGTAGTGGCCGGTGAACACGGCGGAGCTTTTCACGCCCGCGGCCTTCAGCACGTCGGAGAGCCGCACCCCGGTCCATTCGGCGCAGCCGGCGCCGCCGTTGGTCCACTGGTTGCCGCGCGCCTGCGGCGTGAAGAACGAGCGGCCGTTGCCGCCGCACTCCAGCACCAGGCGGCGCGTCACCGGCTTGAACTTTGCCTTGAGCTCGCCGAGCGTCAGCTCCAGCTTGTTGTTCACCTCGCCGTCGATGGTGAACTTCCACTTGTCGGCATCCCTGTCCTCCTGCGGGATGGTGCCGTTGTTGCGCACGAAGAATTTGTCGACGGGCGTGGTGTCGTCATCGAGCAGATGCTCCGGCGTCTCGGCGACCAGCGGCCGGTCGCCGAGCAACACCAGCTTGTCGTTCTTGCCGGGATATTTGAGATATTGCGGTCCCTTCGGCGCGGCGGGCGCCGGGGGCGCGCTCTGCGCCAACGCCGCGGGAATCATGCCGCCCGGCAAGTTGGCGGCAAACGGTATGGCGCCACCGACCGCGGCGCCCATGGCGGTGAGGCCCGCGCCGCCGAGAAAGCCGCGCCGGTCGAGCCCGGTCTTGCGGCCGAACGCTTCGGCGTCGGCGCGCTCGGGGTCCTGCGCATAGAGTTCTTCGATCGTTCGCTCATTTTTCATGGCTTCCTCCCAAAATCCGATCGCAGCAGCGACCGCCTGATCACCGCGAGACTAGGCGGGCGAATTAAGACATTCAACAACACGAATGCGTTGTTGACCGCCCCGTATTGCCGCACAGCGCTGCAGGAACGGGACGGCCGGTTTGGCCGTTCTCCTGGGGCGCTCTCTCTTGGGGCGCTCTCTTAGGGCATTCCCTTGTGGCATTCCATTGGGGCATTCTCTTGTGGTGCGGTGCAAAACAGGACTATAAGTCGTGAGCCGATCATCGGCTCGGAAGGACCAGCATGCGCCTGATGGCTGTCGCGTTTGTCGCCGCGTTTGCCGTGGGTGCGTTTTCGCCGGCCAACGCCCAGAGCAACCCGCGCCTGCGGCGCGTCGAGCCGCTGCCGTCCGGGTCGACCACGATCATCACCCGCGACGAGTTCGGCCGCACGCGCACCCGGATCATGGTGCAGAAGCGCTCCTATCTCGACGGCGGCACCGAGGTGATGCCGGCCGACAACATCGACGGCTTCCGTTCGCAGTTCATGAACCACCGGCCGGGGAGCGTGCTCGAAAGGACCGCGTTCGACCGGCCGGGCTGGTGGAACGATCAGTTCTTCCTGCCGGGCAAGCGCAACCCGTATCCATGGCTCCCCAACTGAGCGCGCGTTGAGACGCTCGCGGCGTGACCGCCCCGCGGGCTTGGCCGTCCCGGCGATCAATCGCGTCACCTTGGTTGTCCCGGAACCCGCTTGCCGCCATCCGACTTGAGATCGGCGAGGCGCAAGCGCACACGTCAGGCAGCGCCGGATCCACCAACTGCAGGAACGGGAGCGGTCCGATGAGCGGCAAGCCTCGCAAATCGCCTCAACCAAGCAGCAAAAAGCCCGGCAAGAACGCCGGCAGCGGCCGGACCGCGGCCGACGCGGCCACGAGCAGCAAGAACGCACTGCGCCCGGTGCGCGAGGGCCCCGCCAATCTCAAGCAGCGGGCCGCGTGGTTTCAAGGCCGGACCGGCGGCAAAAAAAGCTAGATCTTGAGCCGCCAGATGCTCCGTCCGTAGCTCGCCGCGGTCAATGTCCCGTCGGCGTCGTGGTAGACGAGGTCGATGATCGGGACCGTCGGAAGGTTCCGGGTGATGGACTTCCAGACGTTTCCGCCATCGGTGGACACATGAACGCCGGCGTCACTGCACACGAACAGGGTCGACGGCCTGGCACTCGGAATCGCAATGGCGTGATGCGGAACGTTCGGCAGCCGCCCGCCATCGATATCGGTCCAGGTCGCTCCTGCGTCCTTCGACCGGAACACGTGGCGTGCGTTGAAATTGGCGACGGTAGCATACACCGTCCGCGCATCGGTCGGACTGGTGATGATGCGCGTGACGGTAAACCCGGGCAGAACCGGGCTTGCCAGATCGCCGCTCCAGGTGTTGCCGCCATCGCGGCTGCGGAAGATCCCGCCGTTCTCCGTTCCGATATAGACCGATTTTGAATCGGCCTGCGCGACCTCGACCGCCGAAATCGGACTTCCATCGAGCTCGGGCGACACCGGCAGCCAGTTGTTGCCATCGTCCTTCGTGCGCCAGACGCGCAGGCCGCCGGCAAATACGGTGCGGGTGTTCTTGGGATCAAACTCCAGAAAGACCATCCACACGGCGTTCTGTTCGCTTTTCTTCGCCGGAGGCGAGACCAGCCTCCAGCCGCTCGACTTGCGGAACCGGTAAACCCACATGTTCTGCGCAGTCGTGTAGAGGTGGCCGGTGTCCTTCGGATCGATGAGCATCCATCCGCCGTCGCCGCCCGTGATCTCGACAAAGGCGTCGGGCTTGCCGGTGAGGGGGACCGTGTCGCCATCACCCGTCGTGATCGTGCCGGCGAGCGTCGCGACGGTGCCGTTGTCCTGCGCTCCGCCGCCGAACATCCGCCCGTCGCTTTGCGCGACATCGACGTCATAAAACATCGTCACCGCGAGCCCATTGCTGCGGTTGGACCAGGTCAGGCCGCCGTCCAGGCTGACGTCCATGCCGCCGTCATTCATGTCGTAGACGAGCCCCGGCTGCTCGCCCGGCATGACGAGACAATGATGATCCGCGTGGGCGTAGTTCGGCCTGCCGCGTTTTGCATCCCATCTCGTGACCTGCTTCCAGGTCTTTCCGCCATCGCGCGTCAGATGCAGATCGACCCCGCCGCAGAGAACATGGTTGGGATTGGTGGGATGAACGACGATGGTGTTGCCGTATGACATCTGCCCTTCTTCGACGAAGTGCGTGCCCGCAACATTGGTCCACTTGTTGCCGTCGTTGTCCGACCGGAAAACTCCGAGCACGCCCTCGCCCGCGTCGCTGGAAATCGCATAGATCACCGCGGGATTCGAACGCGCGATCGCGAGCGACGTGCGGCCGATCTTTTCCGGGGCCGGCAGGCCGTTCTTCAACTGTGTCCAGGACGCGCCGCCGTTGGTGGACTTCCAGATGCCGTTTCGCGCGCCGCGTGCGTCGATGGTGGCAAACAGGGTGCCGGGAATTTTCGGGTGAAAGACGATCGCGTGGCACCGGTATGGTCCGGAGCCCGGGAATGTCTGGCGCCCCCAGCTCAGGCCGCCGTTGCGCGACACGAACAAGCCGTCGCTGCCGCCTTCGCTATGCGTCACGCCGCCGAGGCACAGGTGGGTCGAATCAAAAGGATTGACCGCGAGAGCGCCGATGCGCGTCGGGATCCCGGCGGTGTCCGCCGGCGCGAGGATCTGCCAGGTGTCGCCGCCATCGGTGGATCGGAAAACGCCGACCCCGGGATAGGAATCGGCGGAAAGATTCGCTTCGCCGGTGCCGCAATACACAATCGAAGGGTTTTGCGGATCGACCGCGACCGAGCCGATGTTGAGCGTCGGCTGGTTGTGCCACAGCGCGCGCCAGCTCTGGCCGCCATTGTCGCTGGTCCAGACGCCGCCGCCGGCGGCACCGGCCCAGATCTTGTTCGGCTTCTTCGGCGCGTAGGCGAGCGACGTCATGCGCCCGCCGATATTGGCGGGACCGACCAGCTCCCATTGGGCTGTCCCGGGCAAAGGCGCCAGCGCCGCGGCAGCCCGCGCCCGCTCACCCAGCAGCGAGCGCGCGGACGGCTCGCGATAGGGCCAGGCCACGCGGCTCCTGAACCACGCCGTCCGCTTTTTGTGTGTGGTCATGCGCGGCGGCGGAATTCCTGTCGCACGCTTCTTCTTCGGCGCGCCGGACAAATCGAGCCTGACCGCCATGCGTCTCGCCGGCACGCGTCTCGCCGGCACACGTCTCGCCGGCATGCGCCGCCGCTTCGCCGCGCCGCGAACCGATTTCCTCTTTCGCTTTGCCTTCGCCATGACGCTCGCCCCCTCTGTGATCGAGACAGGCGCGGGCACTCGCGATCAGGCCACCGGTGCCGCCGTCGTGAGATGCTCAGCTTGCTCGAGACGCCGCAAAAAAAACCGCGCCGCCCGCGCACGGCCGGGCGACGCGATCAATGCACCAAGAGAAATGACGGCGGGGACACAACAAGGGTCCGCGACCACCCCGGCAGCAGAGTTCTGACCGAACCGGCGAGCCCAAGACGCACCCCCAGCAGGCGGCGAAAAGCCGGCCCACGAGGCCCATGGTGGCCGCGCCCGGCGCGGATTTCAACCGGCGATTGTCGTAACGGCGCGGCGTCGAGGACGCCTTTCGGCGCCCCGAAACCACAATCCTGCATTTGAATTGTATCGACGGTCCGGCGCTCAGGCCGCGAGCTTTGCCATCTCGGCGATGATGGCGTCGCCCATTTCCTTGGTGCCGACCTGCCTGAAGCCCGGCGACATGATATCGCCGGTGCGGAGCCCGTTCTGCAGAACCTGGGCGATCGCCTTGTCGATCAGGTCGGCCTCCTTGCCCATGTTGAACGAGTAGCGCAGCGCCATGCCGAACGAGGCGAGCATCGCGATCGGATTGGCGATGCCCTTGCCGGCGATGTCGGGCGCCGAGCCGTGCACCGGCTCGTACAGCGCCTTGCGCTTCCTGGTCTTGGGATCGGTGTCGCCGAGCGAGGCGGAGGCGAGCATGCCGAGCGAGCCGGTCAGCATCGCCGCGATGTCGGACAGCATGTCGCCGAACAGGTTGTCGGTGACGATGACGTCGAACTGCTTGGGGTTCTTCACGAGCTGCATGCCGCCCGAATCCGCAAGCTGGTGCTCGAGCGTCACGTCCTTGAACTCGCGCTGATGCACCTGCGTGATGACCTCGTTCCAGAGAACGCCGGTCTTCATCACGTTGCGCTTCTCCATCGAGGTGACCTTGTTGCGGCGCTTCCTCGCCAGCTCGAAGGCGACGCGGCCGATGCGCTCGATCTCGTAGGTGTCGTAGACCTGGGTGTCGACGGCGCGCTTCTGGCCGTTGCCGAGATCGGTGATGGTCTTCGGCTCGCCGAAATAGACCCCGCCGGTGAGCTCGCGCAGGATGATAATGTCGAGGCCCTCGACCAGCTCGCGCTTCAGCGCCGAGGCGTCGGCCAGCGCCGGATAGGTCACCGCCGGGCGGAGGTTGGCGTAAAGCGCGAGGTCCTTGCGCAGCCGCAGCAGCCCCGCCTCCGGCCGCACGTCGTAGGGCACGCTGTCCCACTTCGGCCCGCCGACCGAGCCGAAGATCACCGCGTCGGCGGCATGCGCCTTCGCCATGGTTTCCTCGGTGATCGAGACCTTGTGGGCGTCGTAGCAGCTGCCGCCGACCAGCCCCTCCTCGGTCGCGAACGTGCCCATGCCGTGGCCGTTCATCCAGGCGATCAGCTTTTTGACCTCGCCCATCACTTCGGGGCCGATGCCGTCGCCGGGGAGAAGAAGGAGCTTGTAGGTCGCCATGGGGATCACGCCTCGTAACACTCGGGTGGCCGTCATTCCGGAAGCCGAGCGAAGCGAGGCTGTCCGGAATCCATAACCACCAATCGAGCGATTATGGATAGACGGGTGGTTATGGATTCCGGGTTCGCGCTGTCGCGCGCCCCGGAATGACAGCGGTGCCGAATTGCTAAAGGCCCGCGCGGGGATTGGCAAGCACACGCGGCTTGGCAGGTATGCGTGGCAACCGGACGAGGTTTGGGCGACAACGGGTGCATGACGGCCATTCTCCTCGCCTTCGCCTCCGCGGCTTTCCTGGGCGCGGGCGCGGTTCTGACCCAGTTCGGCCTGCGCACCATCCATCCGCTGTCGGGCGCGGCGCTGAGCATCCCCTCGTTCACGCTGGTGTTCATCCTGCTCTCGCCGTTCCTGCTCTCCGGCGAGACCATCGTCTGGCGCGCGGTGCCGATCTTCGCCGCGGTGGGGCTCGCCTTCCCCGCCGCGGTGACGCTCCTCTCCTTCGTATCGAACCGCTCGCTCGGACCGGTGGTCACCAGCGCGCTCGGCAATCTTGCGCCGCTGTTCTCGGTGGCGCTGGCCGTGATCGTGCTGCACGAGCCGCTGCGGCCGGTGCAGGCCGCAGGCCTCGTGGTGGCGGTCGGCGGCGTCTTCATCATCACCGTCAACCGCACCGGCAACGCACGCGACTGGCGCACCTGGGCGCTGCTGCTGCCGCTCGCGGCGGCGCTGCTGCGCGGCATCGCGCCGCCGGTGATCAAAGTCGGGCTGGAAATCTGGCCCAATCCAATTGGCGCGGGGCTCACCGGCTACCTGTTCTCGACGCTGACGGTGCTGACGCTCGAACGCATCCGCAACGGCCATTTCATCGCCCAGGGACCGAACACCGGGCGGCTGTGGTTCGCCCTGACCGGGATCGTCAACGGCATCGGCACGCTGCTGCTTTACGCCGCGATCGGCGCCGGACCGGTGACGCTGGTCACGCCGCTGATCGCGACCTATCCGCTGTTCACGGTGGGCTTGAGCGCGCTGGTGCTGTCGAACGTCCGCATCACCCTGCGGCTGGCGCTCGGCGTCGCCATGACGGTCGCCGGCGTCGCACTGATCCTGGCTGGCTGATCCGGCATTTCTGACGCGGACGCTGCCGCACAAATCCGCACCCGCCCGCCGCACGGCGGCGGGAGACGACGTCTCGCGGCCGAACAATCCGGAACATCACGCTCGAACGGCGCTGCCCGCCCACGCATGACTTGCGCGGGACCGAGGAGGGCTTGGCGCCCGGAGGCGACCACGTCATGCGAATTCTCATTATCAATCCGCCGCACCCGGCGATCGGCAGCCGCATTCCGAAGGAGCAATTGCCGCCGCTCGGCCTGCTCTGCATCGGCGGTCCGCTGATCGACGACGGCCACGAGGTGAAACTGCTCGACGCCGAGTTCGGCCCGATGGCCCATGACGACATCATCTTCGAGGCTGCGGCGTTCCAGCCGGACGCGCTGCTGCTCGGGCATTCCGGCTCGACCTCGGGCCATCCGATCGTCGCCGAACTGACGCGGAGGCTGGCCGTGGCGCTGCCCGATGCCTGGATCGTCTACGGCGGCGTGTTCCCGACCTACCACTGGCGCGAGGTGCTGGAGCAGGAGCCGCAGATCGACGTGATCGTCCGTGGCGAAGGCGAAGAGACGGCGCCGCGGCTGATCCGGGCGCTGGAAACCGGGCGGCCGCTGCAGGAGCTTCGCGGCGTCGCGTTCCGCGATGAAAACGGCGTGGTGACCGGTACGGCGTCCGCGCCCGTCGTCGCCGATCTCGACAGCTTTCGCATCGGCTGGGAGCTGATCGATCACGCGCGCTACAGCTACTGGGGCAACAAGCGCGCCGTCGTGATCCAGTTCTCGCGCGGCTGCCCGCATCTCTGCAACTACTGCGGCCAGCGCGGCTTCTGGACGCGCTGGCGGCACCGCGATCCGAAAAAGCTCGCGGCCGAGATCGCCTGGCTGTATCGCGAGCACGGCGTCGAGGTGATCAACTTCGCCGACGAGAATCCGACCGCCTCGCGCAAGGCGTGGAGGGCCTTTCTCGAAGCGCTGATCGCCGAGGACGTCGGGCTCACATTGGTCGGCTCGACGCGCGCCGACGACATCGTGCGCGACGCCGACATCCTGCATCTGTACAAAAAGGCCGGCGTCGAACGCTTCCTGATGGGCATGGAGAACACCGACCGGGCGACGCTCGAATTGATCCGCAAGGGCGGCAGCACCACCAAGGACCGCGAAGCGATCCGGCTGTTGCGCCGGCACGACATGCTGTCGATGGCCACCTGGGTGGTCGGCTTCGAGGAGGAAACCGACCGCGATCTATGGCGCGGACTGAAGCAGCTCCTGTCGTATGACCCGGACCAGATTCAGACGCTCTATGTGACGCCGCACCGCTGGACGCCGTTCTTCCGCATCGCCAAGGACCGCCGGGTCATCCAGACCGACCAGCGGCGCTGGGACTACAAGCACCAGGTGCTGGCGACCCGCCATATGGCGCCATGGCGGCTGCTGCTCTGGGTGAAGTGCATCGAGGCGATCGTGCAACTGCGGCCCAAGGCGCTGCGTCGTGTGCTGTTTCACCCTGACCGGAAAATCCGCCACGCCATGCGCTGGTACACCAGGATGGGCCGCCGGGTCTGGCCGCACGAAATTTTCGCCTTCCTGTTCCGCGACCGCCGAATCGCGAACGGGCCGACGCTGGCGCAGTTCTGGGGCGCGCCGCAGGATGCCGAGGAAGAAGCCATGGCATCGCGGCAGAAGGAGCGGACGATTGCTTCGCTCGATGCCGAGACAGCGTGCGCGGCCTAGATCATGCCGCGCGCTTCTTCGCCGCCACCGCCTCGCCGAACGCCTGAAACAGCGCGCGGTTGATCGGGTTGCGCTGCGGGTCGAACTCGGCATGCCACTGCACGCCGAGCGCAAAGCCCGGCGCGTCGGCCACGCGAATGGCCTCGATGGTGCCGTCGTCGGCCACGCCCTCGACGACGATGCGCTTGCCGGGATCGAGGATGCCCTGCCCGTGCAGCGAGTTCACGCGGATGCAGTCGCAGCCGAGGATTTTCGCAAAGGCTCCGCCGGGCGTGAGCCGCACGTCGTGGCGGTCGCCGAACACCACCGCGTCGTCCGGATGCGGCTCGCCGGTCTCCAGCCGCGGCATCCGGTGGTTGACCCGCCCCGGCAATTCGCGGATCTCCGGATGCAGCGAGCCGCCATAGGCGACGTTCATCTCCTGCAGGCCGCGGCAGATGCCGAAGATCGGCACGCCGCGGGCGACGCAGGCCTCGACCAGCGCGAGCGCGAGGTCGTCGCGCCGCTCGTCATACGGCTCGTGCTTGGGATTCGCCTCGACGCCGAAGCGGCGCGGATGCACGTTGGCACGGCCGCCGGTGAGCAGGATGCCGTCGACGGCCTCGAGCAGCGCGCCGATGTCGGTGATCGTCGAGCAGCCGGCGAACATCATCGGCAGCGCGCCGGCCACCTCGGCAATGGCGCGCAGATTGGTCTCGCCGCACATCTGCACGGTGAAGCGATTCTCGATCAGCCGGGTGTTGCCGATGACGCCGATGAGGGGGCGCTTCATCGTCCGGCCCTCATTTCCGCAAGTCGGCGAACGCGTCGTCGAGCCGCCCGAGCGCGTCGTCGAGGATCGGCCGCGGCGTCGCGAAGTTGAAGCGCAGCCAGGTCTCGCCGCCCGGCCCGAACTGCTCGCCGGGGCTCACATAGATGCGCGCGCGCTTGGCAACCCGCGCCGCGACGTCCTCGGGCTTCAAGCCGGTGCCGGCAAAATCGACCCAGGCGAGATAAGTGCCGCCGAGCCGCATCGAGCGCGCGCCGGGCGCCGCCGCTTCGATCCGCTTGTCGAAGCGATCGCGGCTTTCGCGCAGATAAACCAGCAGCGCGTCGAGCCACGCCTCGCCGGTGCGCCACGCGGCCTCGGTCGCGATCATGCCGAAGCCGTTGTAGGAGGCGAGACCGCTTGCGCCGATCCGCGCGTCGAGCTTCTTCTTCAGCGCCGGGTTGGAGGTGAAGCAGGCGCCGACATGGGCGCCGGCGAGGTTGAAGGTCTTGGTCGCGGCGACGCAGGTGATCAGCCGGTCGGCGATCTCCGGCGCAGCCGTCATCGTCGGCGTGTGCTTGAAGCCGCCGAACACCAGATCGCAGTGAATCTCGTCCGACACCAGAATGAGATCGTGCTCGGCGCAGAAACCGGCGAGCGCCTTGATTTCCTGCGGCGACCACACCGTGCCGCCCGGATTGTGCGGGCTGCAGAAGAACACGACCTTGCTGCGCGGCGTGAGCTTCTGCTTCAGCGCGTCGAGGTCCATGGCGTAGCGGCCGTTGCGCTCGACCAGCTGGGCGTCGAGGATCTTGCGCTCGTTGGCGTTGATGATCTTGCGGAACGCGTGATAGGCGGGCGGGAACACCACGACCTCGTCGCCCGGCGCGGTGACGGCTTGCAGGATCAGGCCGAGCCCCGAGACGATGCCCGGGGTCGGGCTCACCCAGGCGGGATCGATCGTCACGCCATGGCGCTTGCCCATCCAGTCGACCAGCGCCTTGGCCCAGCTTCCGGTGTCGGCATAATAGCCGTGGGTCGCGCGCTCCACCTCGGCCTTCAGCGTCTCGGTCACGCCGGGCGGCGCGGGAAAATCCATGTCCGCGACCCACATCGGGATCGCGTCCGGCGCGGTGATGCCGGACAGCTTCGCCATGTTGTCCCATTTGGAGGCGTGCGTGCCGCGGCGCTCAACAACGCGGTCGAAATCAAAGGTGGGCATGCAGGTCCTGCCGGGCTCGTCTTCGACCCATTGATGGCGGGGGGACAGCGATTGTGCAAGCCGGCTGCCGGCAGGGCAGCCCTTCGGCGGCAGCCGGACCGCAGGCCGGCAGCCCGGCAGCTACCGCTTTTTCCCCGGCAGCTTGTGGATCGTCGCCGACTGGCCGGCGCTTTTCTGCAGCGCCGCCCGCAGGCCGACCGGGCGCCCGTGCTTCTTCAAGACGTCGGCGAAGGCCTCGTCCGCCAACTCCTGAAATGTCTGCATGCGGTCCTTCGCCAGCATATCGAGCGCGGCCCAGGTCTCGTCGTCGATCTGAACGCGTTTGCCAGGCATGGCTTGGATCCCTTGGAGGCAACTGGCGGCCGGCCCGCGTCGTTCCGCGATCAGCCGGACGCGAACATCGCGAACGGCTCGTCGACGGTGCGCTGGAGGTGCTTCTTGTAGATCGCGTGATTGGGATCGCTCGGCTGGACGCGGCCGAAGGCCGGTTTCGCAATCGCCGCAAGCGGCACGAAGGCGATCGGGGCTGCGATCGGCGTCAGCAGCGAGCCGCGGCCGGCGAGCAGCGTGGTGAGGATGCCATACATCTCGCCGGTGATGGTCGGGCGCGAGATGGTGATCAGGCGGTGCTGGCCGTGCCGGTTGGTGACGAGATAGACGTGGCCCGACTGGTTGGGCACCGCGACCTCGCCGAACTGGGTGAACGCCGCATCGAGCCGCTCGCCCTCGCGAAACAGCAGGCACGACGCCTTGGCGTCCCAGGCGATCTCGGTGCGGTAGGCGTAGATCGCCTCCTTGTCGCCGAACGACGGCCGCAGCGTCACGTAGTTGCCTTCGATCCAGCTCACCGCGCGCCGCGAATAGGCGCCGAGGCTGTCGGGCGCGACGTCGCCGTTGACCGGCGCGATGGCCGGCGCGGCAGCGCCCGTCCGCAATGAGACGCCAAGCGCCTCCTCGAGCCGCACCGTGGTCGCAAGGGTAAACGGGCGGCGGCCGCCGAGCGCCTTCTCCAGCGTCGAGACGCTGATCTTGGCCTTCTCGGCGAGATGCTGCCGCGAGATGCGCCGGCGGGCCAGCTCCTCACGGATCGTCGCAGCGACCTGCCGGCTTTGCTCATCCGAAAGCTGCTTGTCGGTCGCCAGCATCGTCTCCCCTCCGCATCCGCCCAATTCTAACGGACGGACAAACCATCACAAAGCCGCACCGGGCCGCCGGAAAGCCGCACGGGTCCGCCTCCGCCCGGCGCACCGTGACGGACGGCGGCGGTCGGCGGCTGAACAATGCAGATCATCACGCTCGCGAAACGAGCCGCTCGGCCGCACAAGTTCGGGCCGGGCAAGGCGGCTACGGGAGCTTGAGAAATGACCACGTGCGAAGAAATCCAGACCACCGGCCGGCTGCGCCGGTTCACTTTGTTGGAGCGATGGGCGCTCCGTGTGATGCGCAGTCTCGCCGCCATTCTTGTAGGAATTGCGGCTTTTTTTGTGAGCTGGGCGCCCGTCAGCGCCACCGGACAGGCTCAGCCCAGATCCGGCGACGTGCGCTCCGGCACCCTGCTGCTGAAGGGCGACAACACGGACGGCCATGCCGACGCCACGCGGCTCGGCATCGACGTCGACCTCACCGTGTCGGGCCCGACCATCCGCGCCCGCGTCACCCAGATCTTCCGCAATCCGACGCAGAGCTGGGTCGAGGCGACCTACGTCTATCCGCTGCCGGAAGGCGGCGCGGTCGACACGCTGAAGATGGTGATCGGCGACCGGATCGTGGTCGGCGAGATCAAGGAGCGCCAGCAGGCGCGCGTGATCTACGAGCAGGCCAAGCAGAGCGGCCAGCGCGCGGCGCTGACCGAGCAGGAGCGGCCGAACATCTTCACCAACTCGGTCGCCAACATCGGCCCGGGCGAAACCGTGCTGGTGCAGATCGAGTATCAGGAGCCGGTGCGGCAGAACGGCGACACCTTCTCGCTGCGCGTGCCGATGGTCATCGGCCCGCGCTACAATCCCGCGCCGCTGGTGCAGAGCGTCGATCTGCGCCCCGGCCAAGACGGCCGGAGCGTCGGCTGGGGCGTCACCACCACCGACCCGGTGCCCGACCGCGACCGCATCTCGCCGCCGGTGCTCGATCCGGCGCAGCACGGCCCGGTCAATCCGACGCAGATCACGGTGCGCCTGCAGGCCGGCTTCCCGCTCGGCGAGGTGAAGAGCCACCATCACCAGGTCAAGGTCGAGCAGCCGTCGGACGACGTGCGCGTCATCAGGCTCGCCGAAGGCCCGGTGCCGGCCGACCGCGATTTCGAGCTGACCTGGAAGCCTGCGGCGGAGAAGGCGCTGTCGGTCGGACTGTTCCGCGAGCGTGTCGGCAACGCCGACTATCTCCTCGCCTACGTGACGCCTCCCAGCGTCGAGCAGGCGGAGCAGAAGCCGCTGCCGCGCGAGGTGATCTTGGTCATCGACAACTCCGGCTCGATGGGCGGCACCTCGATCGTGCAGGCCAAGGCGAGCCTCATTTACGCGCTCGGCCGCCTGCAGGCAGGCGACCGCTTCAACGTGATCCGCTTCGATCACACCATGGACGTGCTGTTCCCGACCGCCGTCGCCGCCGATGCCGAGAACGTCAGCCGAGCCAAAGGTTTCGTCGGCGCGCTGCAGGCCGCCGGCGGCACCGCGATGGTGCCGGCGATGCGGGCGGCGCTGAACGACACCAACGCCGGCGAGCAGAGCCATGTGCGTCAGGTGGTGTTCCTGACCGACGGCGCGATCGGCAACGAGCAGCAGCTGTTCGACGCGATCACGGCGCTGCGCGGCCGCTCGCGGGTGTTCATGGTCGGCATCGGTTCCGCGCCGAACAGCTTCCTGATGACGCGGGCGGCCGAGCTCGGACGCGGCGCGTTCACCCACATCGGCTCGGTCGAGCAGGTCGAGGAGCGCATGCGCGGCCTGTTCGCCAAGCTGGAAAGCCCGGTCGTCACCGGCATCACGGCGAAGTTCTCCGACGCCGTGGCCGACATGACGCCGGCGGTGATCCCCGACCTCTATCGCGGCGAACCGCTGGTGCTTGCCGCGAGCGTCCCGAGCCTCAAAGGCTCGGTGACGATCACCGGCCGGATCGGCGACCGCCCCTGGACCGTCACGCTGCCGGTCGCGGGTGCCGCCGAGGGCAACGGGCTGTCGAAGCTCTGGGCACGGCGCAAGATCGCCGACGCCGAGATCGCCCGCACCATGCGGCAGGCGACGCCGGACGATGCGGACAAGACGATCCTGAAGCTCGCGCTCGAGCATCAGTTGGTCACGCGGCTCACCAGCCTGGTCGCGGTCGACAAGACGCCGGTCCGGCCCGCGCAGGAGACGCTCAAGCTCACCGAGCTGCCGCTCAACCTGCCGGCCGGCTGGGATTTTGAAAAGGTGTTCGGCGAGCGTCCGAAGCCTGGCGTCGCACCTGAAGAACGGCGCGCGGACGCTGCAGGCGACGGCCGCGTGCAGCTGGCGATGGCCAAAGAACTAGCAAAGCGCAGCCCGGTCCCGACGGTGGCTCCGCGCACGGTGTCGCTGCCGAAGACGGCAACCGACGCGGAGCTGAAGATGATCGCGGGCACGCTCCTGCTCGCGCTCGGCCTGATCCTGCTCGTGTTCACCCGGCGTCGAGAGCTCGCACGCTGATGCCGGACGGGAGGGAGTTCTCCCCGGCTCCCTCCCACAGCGCGCGCGGCCACCTCAGGTCCCCCAGTGGCCGCGCGCGCAAACATCTTCAAAGGTTTTCGCGCCATGGATTTGAAACGGACGCATTGGTTGCTGCGGCCCTGGGCCCCCGCTTCCGCGGGGGCGAACGGAGAGAGCAGCGCCGGCCTAACCCCGTTCGTCCCCGCGGAAGCGGCGACCCAGCACAAAAAGTGGTTTCAACGAATTCGTCTTGCCTTCGTGTCCATCCTCACCCTCGCAGGCCTCGTACTGCTCGGGCAAGGCGCGTACATCCACGCCAAGGCGCTGCTGGCGCAGGTGCTGCTCGAACGCGCCTTCGCCGAGACGATCGCGACCGGCCGCGAGGTGAAGCCCTGGTCCTGGGCGGACACCTGGCCGGTGGCGCGCATCGAGGTGAAGCGCCTCGGCGCCAGCGCCATCGCGCTGGCAGGCTCAAGCGGACAGGCGCTGGCGTTCGGACCGGGCCACGTCGAGCTGACACCCGACGCGGGCGAGCGCGGGGTTGCGGTCTATTCGGCGCATCGCGATACGCACTTCCGCTTTCTCAAGGACGTGGCCATCAGCGACGAGATCGCGGTGACGCGGCGGGATGGCAGGACCTTCCGCTATCGGGTGAGCGGGACCTCGGTCGTCAATTTCGATCAATCGGGTATCGATCCGCTGGCCGAGGGCCACAGGCTGGTGCTTGCCACCTGTTGGCCGCTCGATGCGGCGACGCCCGGGCCGATGCGCTACCTTGTGCATGCCGACATGATCGAAGAGACAGCCGGGTTGCAGCCCGACAGGTGAGAGCCTCTCCCCGTCCCAGCGCGCGCCAAGGCAGCGAAACGCCGCTACAACCCGCTGTGCCAGTTGTAGCCCTGGTTTTCCCAATAGCCGCCGGCGTCGTTGTTCTGCACGTAGAGCGCCGTGATGTATTTCGGGTTCTTGAAGCCGAGCTTGGTCGGCATGCGGCACTTCATCGGGAAGCCGTATTTGCGCGGCAGGATCTGGTTGTCGAACTTCAATGAGAGCTGCGTCTGCGGATGCAGCGCGGTCGCCATGTCGATGGTGTTGGAATAGCCCTCGGCGCACTGGAACCAGACATACCTGGCGCGGGTGTCGGCGCCGAGCCGTTGCAAAAATTCCGACAGCTTCACGCCCTGCCATGAGCCGACCGCGCTCCAGCCTTCGACGCAGACGTGGCGGGTGATCTGCGACACCTGCGGCAGCGCATAGAGCTGCTCCAGCGTCCACGGCTCCTTGTTGTCGATCAGGCCGCCGACCTCGAGCTTGTAGGTCGCCCCGTCGACCTCGGGCGCCTCGTCCTCCGGATAATAGCCGTTGAACGGGAACGGCCGGGTGATCGCGCTCTCCGGATATTCCGGCGCGAGCTTGTTGGGATTGAACAGCCAGGCCTGGACCCGGTCGTTGAATCTGGAAATCCTGCGCAGCGTGCCTTCGGCGGCGTCGCTGTCGATGATGTCGCAGCCGGTCAGCAGCGTCAGCGCGCCGACGCTCAGGCCGCCGCGCAGGAACAGCCGCCGCGCCGGATCGGGCAGGAGCCTGGCCGCATCCTTGATCAGCAGCTTCTGATCGACGCCCGGGATGATTCTGCGCTTGCGCGGCATCGTTCGCTCCTTTGGCCCGCTCCTAGCATCCGAGCATGATCTTGTCCGAAAACCGCTTCACACCCCGGATCAAGTCCGGGGCAGGCTTTTTCGGGATCATGCTCCTAGCGTCGAGCATGACCTTGTCCGAAAACCGCTTCACACTTTTCGGGATCATGCTCTCTCCTAGCGCCCCGTCACCATCGCCTTGAGGCTTTTCGGCACGATCAGCGCCAGCAGCACGTGCACGACGAGAAAGCCGACGATGGCGGCCATCGCAAAGAAGTGCACGTAGCGCGCCGCGTCATAGCCGCCGAACAGCGCGGTCAGCTCCTGCAACTGGATCGGCTTCCAGATCGAGAGCCCCGACAGCACGATGACGATGCCGGCGAGGATCACGCCGGCGTACAACAGCCGCTGCACCGCATTGTAGACCGAGATGTCGTCATGCGAGAGCCTGAAGGTGAGCGCGGCCCTCATGTCGGCGACGACGTCGCCGGGGCGGATCGGCAGAAGCTTGCGCCGGAAGCGGCCGGTCAGGATGCCCAGCACGATATAGACGAGGCCGTTGACCGCCAGCACCCACATCGCCGCGAAGTGCCAGAGCAAGGCCCCGGCGAGCCAGCCGCCGAGCGTGATCGATCGCGGAAAGCTGAAACCGAACAGCGGCGAGGCATTATAGATCTCCCAGCCCGAGCCGATCATCACCAGCATGGCGAGCGCGTTGATCCAGTGCGTGATGCGGACCCATGCGGGATGGATCACGAGGGACGCGCGCTCGGAAGCCGACAAGGTGCTGACGCTGGTCATGCGATATCCGGCAAGCTGACGCTGGGCCGACGTAATGATAACGCGAACCGGCCCGGATTTCCCGTCACAAGTCATATGCGATACCGCCGCCCGTTGCGGCAGGGATGCCGCTTTCCGTCTCACAATTTTGTGACGGACGGAAACTGGCTATAAGGAAACGGCCGGGATGCAGTCGTTCCAAGGTACGAATCCATGACCAAGACCAGCGCCGGCAATTTCTTCGAGGACTTCCGTCTCGGCCAGATCATCCGTCACGCGACGCCGCGGACGATGACCACGGGCGACGTGGCGCTCTACACCGGGCTGTTCGGCGCACGCTTTGCGGTGCAGTCCTCCGACGCGTTCGCCAAGGCGATCGGCTATCCCGTCGCGCCGCTCGACGACCTGCTGGTGTTTCACGTGGTGTTCGGCAAGACGGTGCCGGATGTCTCGCTCAACGCCGTCGCCAATCTCGGCTATGCCGGCATGCAGTTCCTTGCCCCGGTCTATCCCGGCGACACGCTCGCCGCGACCTCGGAGGTGATCGGGCTGAAAGAAAACGCCAACCGCAAGACCGGCATCGTCTACGTACGAACCCGCGGCACCCGGCAGGACGGCACCGCGGTGCTCGAATACGTGCGCTGGGTGATGGTGCGAAAGCGCGACGAGGCCGCGCCCGCACCGGGCGATCACGTGCCGCGGCTGCCGGCCGCGGTCGAGCCGCGATTGCTCGGCGACGGCTGCCCGACGCTCGATGCCGGCGCCTACGACCTGGCGCTGTCGGGCAGCCCCTATCGCTTCGGCGACTACGAGATCGGCGAAAAGGTCGACCACGTCGACGGCATCACCGTCGAGGAGGCCGAGCACCAGACCGCGACGCGGCTTTATCAGAACACCGCGCGCATTCATTTCGACCAGTTCTCGGCGGCGCAGAGCCGGTTCGGCCGGCGGCTGATCTACGGCGGCCACGTGATCTCGCTGGCGCGGGCGATCTCGTTCAACGGTCTGGGCAACGCCTTTCATATCGCGGCGATCAACGGCGGGCGGCACGTCGCGCCGCTGTTTGCCGGCGCGACCGTGTTCGCATGGTCGGAGGTGCTGGCGAAAAGCGAGCTGCCGGGACGCAGCGACGTCGGAGCGTTGCGGATCCGCACCGTGGCGACGAAAGACCGGCCCTGTGCAGATTTTCCGTACAGGGCCGGGGATGACTACGATCCGTCGGTGCTGCTCGATCTCGACTACTGGGCGCTGATCCCGCACTGAGCCATCCCTCCCCGCCACAAGGGCGGTGACGCCCGTCTTCGACGGGCTATGGGGAGGGAGTCGCCGAAGGCGACGGGTGGGGAGATGTCGGAGTGACACGCTGGCATCTCCCCACCCGACCGCCATAGCGCGTCGAAGACGCGCGTAAACGCGCTGATGGCGGCCACGCTCACCTCGCGGGCAGGGCAATCGCATATCGAGCAACACGGGTGGTGAACTCCCTCCCCCTGAAAGGGGGAGGGAGCGAGAGGCCGTGCTCGCCTTACATTCATCAACTGCAATTGCCCTCCCCTCGCGGGAAGGGAAAGCACCGCCCGCTCCGTTCGCATTTGCTCATGACTTCGCGATCCCTGGCTTTGGTCTCGGGCGCCCGGGCCGGCCCGTGTTCCCTTTTTTCCGTCCCTCTCGAAAGAGGCGATGGAGCGCCGGGAGGCGCCACCGGCGGATCGCCGCCGGTTGGCGAACCCAAATCCGGGGTCCGCCGCGCGCCACGGCAGGTCCCCTGTTACCAGGGGTTGCCGCTTCGGGCGCGCTGGCCCAGTGACGTAGGGCCCGGCGCCTCCCGGCGCTCCAACGCGATGCCATTGTCGGGCACCGCACCCTTGCCCCGCTTCGGCGACCGCGATCGACGGCACCTTGGCTAGAACAAAAGCAGAACACACATAAATTCCTATGGAAAGAAAGTCAACCCCACAAAATCAGTGCGCAGGGAATGCCCCACCCGGCAGGGATAGAACCCGCCATCCCTCGCGCGGGCCCTTCAGGGCGAGAAGCAATCCAGAAAACCGATTCCCTGACGGACGGCGCTGCGGCCCATCGCGTCGGCCGGACAAGTCCGAGAGAAGCTGGCGTGCTGTCGACTTTTTTCCTTGGCCGGTGAGCCGCCGATCATCGGCCGCTTGGCTGGATCACACCGCAAGCGATACGTCCGCCGGCATTGCCGGTCGGATCGGTTTTGTAGTCGTCGGCCTGCGCGTGGATGATCAGCGACGAGCCGTCATTGTCGAGCAGCGAATTCAGCTTGCCCTTCTCCAGCGTGACCGCCGTGTTGAGCACCTCGACCGAAAGGTCGCCACTCTGCGGCACGTACAGGTTCGGCATGTCGCCGGCGTGTCCCGGGCCGGACAACATCCCATGCTTGTGGCCGCCCGGATTGAAATGCGGGCCGGCGGAATCGAACGGCGGCTCGCACTTGCCAACCGCATGGATGTGAAACGCGTGCTCGCCGGGCGGAATGCCCTTGAGCTGGAGCTTGATCAGGACGCCGTTCTGGGTCTGCGCCAGGTCGGCATCACCCAGCACTTTGCCGCTGCCATCCTTCAACTGCGCGTTGGCCAGCTCCGCCGACGCCGGAGCGGCAAACAGGGCGACCAGAAAAGCGGCCGCGGCGGCCGTGGCCGTCCGTTCGCGAATACGCATGATTTCCCTCCGTGGCGCACCGCCCCGAAAGAAAACGCATAGTCCTGAAACCGGTTCCACGCAAGGATGGAGCTAATGCAGGTCGGCCCGCATGTGCTCCACCAACTGGCGGGCAAACGGCGGCAGCGCATCGAAGTCGCGAAGACATATGGTGAGCTCGCGCAACGCCCAGGGGTCGGTGAGATCGACCGCCTTGATCGCCATGGTCTTGGCCGCGCGCCGCACCGTGCTGGCCGGCACCACGCCGACGCCGACATTGCACTCGGCCAGCCGGCAGACCGCATCGAAGCTGCGCATCTGCACGCGCAGCTTCAGCGGCCGGCCAATGCTCGCGGCCTTGCCGCCGAGAAATCGCTGGATGGCGCTGGCGCGGTCGAGGCCGACGAAATCGAGGTTCAGCACCTCGGCGAAACCGATCTTGGCTTTCTTGGCCAGCGGGTGATCGCGGCCGACCACCAGCACGAAGCGGTCGCTGCGAAACGGATAGGTGGTGAGCCGGCCCGCATCCACGGTGCCGGCAACGATGCCGATGTCGCCGACACCCTCCGCGATCAGGCCGACGATCTCGTCGCTCAATCTTTCCTCGATATCGACGCTGACGTGCGGATGGGCGGCCAGGAACGCGCTCAGCGCCTCGGGCAGGAATTCGGTGGCGTTGGTGTTGGACAGCACCCGCACCTGCCCGGCCGCCCCGCCGGCATAGGCGCCAAGGTCCTCGCGCAGCCGTTCGGCCTGCTCCAGCATGGTCCGGGCGTGCTGCAGCAGCGTGCGCCCGGCCTGGGTCGGCGTCACGCCCTGCCGCGCACGGATCAGCAGCGGCGCGCCGAGCGCATCCTCCATGTTGCGGATGCGGGTGGAGGCCGCGGCGAGCGCCAGATGGGCGCGCTCTGCGCCGTGGGTGATGCTGCCCGCCTCCACGACATGACGGAACAGGCTGAGGTCGGTGAGATCGAAGCGCATCGGCGCTCCTTCGTATTCCGCGAAGGCAGGCTTTGAAAAATGCTAATTCTGAAGCATTTTACAATAGCTTATCTTTCGCTCATAGCGAAGTGAAGGCCTGAGCGCGCGATAAGCTGGGCTGCAACCTGCAAGCGCTTGGGATAGCGCGGAATTCCGCCGCCGAGCGTTGCGGCACCCGCGGCCTTCCGCTAGGAACGCTTCTAAAGCGGACAGAGTTACCGCCTGGAGTGAGAAGTTATGGCTGAGGCAAAGGCCCCACGTCTAAGAAACCGCCCCCTCTCGCCGCACCTGCAAATCTACAAGCCGACGCTGACGATGGTGATGTCCATCGTCCATCGGATCACCGGCGGAGCCCTCTATTTCGGAACGCTTTTGCTGGTGTGGTGGCTGATCGCAGCCGCTGCAGGACCCAATGCCTACGCGACGCTGCAATGGTTCATGGAGTCGCTGCTCGGGCGGCTGATCCTGTTCGGCTACACCTGGGCGCTGATCCACCACGCACTCGGCGGCATCAAGCACCTGATCTGGGACCTGGGCTACGGCCTCGGGCCCGCGGAACGCGAGTGGCTGACCGCTGCAACGCTGGCGGGCTCGATCGCGCTCACCGTCGTGCTCTGGTTCCTCGGCTACATGATCATGGGCGGCATCCGATGAGCGAGCACAACCCCACTTCAATCCGCACGCCGCTCGGCCGCGTCCGCTATCTCGGCTCCGCGCATCACGGCACCGGCCACTTCTGGCGCCAGCGGCTCACGTCGGTCGCCAATGTACCGCTGAGCATCGCCGCGATCGTCATCATCATGTCGATCCTCGGCCGGAACCATGCCGCGGTGGCGCAGATTTTAGGATCGAGCTTCGTCGCGCTGACGCTGCTGCTGTTCGTGATCAGCAGCATCTACCACATGTGGCTCGGCATGCAGGTCATCATCGAGGATTACGTGCACGACGAGGTCACCAAGATCGTCATGCTGATGCTTAATACGTTCTTCTCGTGCGCCGTAGGCCTTGCCGCGGTGTTCGCGATCCTGAAGCTCTCATTCGGACTGTAGTCATGGCTGGAAACGGCAACGGCGCAGCGGCGCCAAAGACCAATGGTCGGGCCTATCCGATCGAGGATCACAGCTACGACGTGGTGGTGGTGGGCGCCGGCGGCTCGGGCCTTCGCGCGGTGGTCGGCTGCTCCGAAGCCGGCCTCAAGACCGCCTGCATCACCAAGGTGTTCCCGACCCGCTCGCACACCGTCGCGGCGCAGGGCGGCATCGCCGCAGCGCTGGGCAACATGGGCGAGGACGACTGGCGCTGGCACATGTACGACACCGTCAAGGGCGCCGACTGGCTCGGCGACCAGGACGCGATCGAATACATGGTGCGCGAGGCGCCCGCGGCGGTCTACGAGCTCGAGCACTGGGGCATGCCGTTCTCGCGCCGCGAGGAAGACGGCAAGATCTACCAGCGCCCGTTCGGCGGCATGACCACGCATTTCGGCAAGGGCACCGCGCAGCGCACCTGCGCCGCCGCCGACCGCACCGGCCACGCCATGCTGCACACCATGTACGGCCAGGCGCTGAAGCATTCCGCCGAGTTCTTCGTCGAATACTTCGCCATCGACCTGATCATGGACGACGAAGGCCGCTGCCGCGGCGTCATCGCGCTCAATCTCGATGACGGCTCGATTCACCGCTTCCGCGCCCAGCAGACCATCCTCGCCACCGGCGGCTATGGCCGCGCCTACCTGTCCTGCACCGGCGCCCACACCCAGACCGGCGACGGCAACGCCATGGTGCTGCGCGCCGGCCTGCCGCTGCAGGACATGGAGTTCGTCCAGTTTCACCCGACCGGCATCTACGGCGCGGGCTGCCTGATCACCGAGGGCGCGCGCGGCGAAGGCGCCTATCTGGTCAACTCCGAGGGCGAGCGCTTCATGGAGCGCTACGCGCCGTCGGCGAAAGACCTCGCCTCGCGCGACGTGGTGTCGCGCTCGATGACGATCGAGATCCGCGAGGGCCGCGGCGTCGGCAAGAGCAAGGACCACATCTTCCTGCACCTCGATCACCTTGATCCATCGGTGCTGCATGAGCGGCTGCCCGGCATCACCGAGAGCGCGCGCATCTTCGCCGGCGTCGACCTCACCCGCGAGCCGATCCCGGTGATCCCGACCGTGCACTACAACATGGGCGGCGTCGCCACGAACTGGAAAGGCGAAGCGCTGACCAAGAAAAACGGCATGGACGACGTCGTCGTGCCGGGCCTGATGGCGATCGGCGAAGCCGGCTGCGTCTCGGTGCACGGCGCCAACCGCCTGGGCTCGAACTCGCTGATCGACCTCGTGGTGTTCGGCCGCGCCGCGGCGCTGCATCTGGCCGACACGCTGACCGCCAACGACAAGCAGCCGGAGCTGCCGAAGGATTCGGCGGACCGCGCGCTCGCCCGCCTCGACCGCATCCGCAACGCCAGCGGCGGCACGCCGACCGCCGAGCTGCGCACCCGCATGCAGAAGGTGATGCAGAACAACTGCGCGGTGTTCCGCACCGGCGAGGTTCTGCAGGAGGGCCACAAGCTCATTCACGAGGCCTATGACGCCGCCGGCGACATCCGCGTCACCGACCGTTCGCTGATCTGGAATTCGGACCTGGTCGAGTCGCTCGAGTTCGACAACCTGATCGTCCAGGCGGTCGTGACCATGGACTCGGCGCTCAACCGCACCGAAAGCCGCGGCGCGCATGCGCGCGAGGACTATCCGGACCGCGACGACAAGGACTGGATGAAGCACACGCTGTCGTGGATGGACGAAAAGGGCAAGGTGACCATCGATTACCGCCCGGTCCACACCTACACGCTCACCAACGACGTCTCCTACATCGAGCCGAAGGCTCGCGTGTACTGAGCATCGAACGATCCGATCGCGAGTTTCCTGAAATGGTCCAGCTCAATCTTCCGCAGAACTCCAAGATCACCGAGGGCAAGACGTGGCAGCGGCCGAGCGGCGCGCGCAACGTCACCCCGTTCCGCATCTATCGCTGGAACCCGGACGACAGCGCCAACCCGCGCATGGACACCTACTTCGTCGACCGCGACGACTGCGCACCGATGGTTCTCGACGCGCTGATCTGGATCAAGAACAAGATCGACCCGACGCTGACCTTCCGCCGCTCGTGCCGCGAAGGCGTGTGCGGCTCCTGCGCCATGAACATCGACGGCACCAACACGCTCGCGTGCACCAAGGGCATGGACGAGATCAAAGGCACCATCAAGGTCTATCCGCTGCCGCACCAGCCGGTGGTCAAGGACCTGGTGCCGGACCTGACGAACTTCTACGCGCAATACGCCTCGATCGAGCCGTGGCTGCAGACCACGTCGCCGACGCCCGAGAAGGAGTGGAAGCAGAGCCACGAGGACCGGCTCAAGCTCGACGGCCACTACGAGTGCATCCTGTGCGCCTGCTGCTCGACCTCATGCCCGAGCTACTGGTGGAATTCCGACCGCTATCTCGGCCCCGCGGCGCTGCTGCAGGCCAACCGCTGGATCAGCGACAGCCGCGACGAGGCGACCGGCGCGCGGCTCGACAACCTGGAAGACCCGTTCCGGCTCTACCGCTGCCACACCATCCTGAACTGCTCGAAGGCCTGCCCGAAGGGGCTCAATCCGGCGAAGTCCATCGCCGAGATCAAGAAGAAGATGGTCGAGCGGCAGGTTTGATCCCGCCATCCGCGGCGCGGACAGCGCCACCCGACCTAACTGCATCAGCGCGCCGAAGCGCTTGTCGTTGTGCGCTCTCCTGTAAGAGAGGGCTACACCAATTGCACAGTCAACGTAGCCCTCTCCCAAAAGGAGAGGGCACAGCAACGAAGCCGACGTTTCTTGACGCAATTGTAGCCCGGATGGAGCGAAGCGAAATCCGGGACAGGCGGCGCACCGGAGAGACGGGCCCGGATTGCGCTTCGCTTCATCCGGGCTACTGCAATTTGATGCCGGCGCGCCGGATCACCTCCGCCCAGCGCCGGCTGTCGGCGTCGACATGATCGCGCAGCAGGCTCGGCGGCCCGAACGGCAGCGTCACTCCGGTGGTGGTGAATCGGTCGGCCACATCCTTGGCCGAGAAGATCTCGTTGGCCTCCTTGTTGAGCCAGGCGATCGCCGATGCGGGCGTCCCGGCCGGCGCGAAGAACGCAAACCAGGCCCCGGCCTGCATCTCGGGCAAGCCGGCCTCGACCATGGTCGGCACGTCGGGCAGAAGCCGTGATCGTTCCGCCGCGGTGATGCCGAGCGCGCGGAATTTTCCCTCGCGGATGTTGTTCATCGCGTTGCCGATCAGGTCGAACGTCATCGGCACGTGGCCGGCCAGCACGTCCTTGCGATGGGCCGACGACCACAAGGTCGAGTGGCACTACATCGCGCCGGGTAAACCGGTGCAGAACGCCTTCGCCGAATCCTCCATCGGCCGTCTGCGGGACGAGTTGCTCAACGAGACCCTGTTCCGTTCGTTGCCGCACGCCCGCTCGATGTTGGAAGCTTGGCGCACCGACTACAACCACGACCGACCGCACTCGCGGCTCGGCTGGCTGAGCCCCGCCATCTACGCCGCGCAACGGCGGTCCGCTGCGCTCCACCGACGGCTCCGCTCCGCGGACCGCCGCCCGAGAGGGCAAAACCGAAAGTCAGACTCCAATCGGCGCTGGATAAAAATTGGGGACAACGTCACTGACAAAAAAGTCGTTTCTAAAGTTGTGAAAAACGCGTTTCAGAAGCCGAAGAAGGATCGCCCAGAGGATGTTGGGTTGCCCGTTGTCGTCTTTCATGGCCTCGAACACGTCATGATAGAATCCGAAGGGTCGATGATGACATCGGCTTCGCGAAACGCCGGATGCGACGAGAGTTATCGAAGCGGGTTGAAATTGCTGTGAATGTGCCATTTGGATGACAGTCTCGGGTCCCGCATAGACGCATGCATAAAGACCTATTCTCGGGAGCGAAAATTCCTGCAACGTGGCTTTTTGGCTGGTTCGGCGGTGTGGTCTGATGTCCAGGTCTGGGTTGCTTTCTACGACGATGCTGTCTGGGATCGTCGGTGCGGTGTTTCTATCCACGCTGACGGTCAAGGCAGCCGACATCAACACCGGCGCCTACACGAAGGCCGTGGCTGATGTGTATCGCGCACGCCCGGCGGTCGATGGATTCAATTCCAAAATTGACGGGTTTGGCGGATCGGAAGCGAACAAGGGGTTGTACGGGTCGCGCGCCTCGCTTTCGGCTCCCATCGGACAACAATTTGGCGTGCAGGTCGATGCCGCGGCCGCGAGCTTCGACAGCCGCTTCCTCGGAAACATCGGTGGGCATCTGTTCACCAGAGATCCCGCCGTGGGCCTGCTCGGCATCTATGTCGACTACACGCGCTGGAGCAGCCGGGTCGGCGGCGTCAACGTGGGCCGTGTCGCGGCCGAAGGCGAATACTATCTCGGACGCTGGACGCTATCGGCGGTCGCGGGTGTCGAAACCGGCAACTCGGTGTCTGGCGTCGTCGGCAACCAGATCCAGTCCTACGACATCAAGACCCGCTTCTTCGACGTGGCGAAGGTTTCCTACTATTGGACCGACGATTTCAAGACGTATGTCGGCCAGCTTTATCAGGGCGGCAAGCTCTCCGGATTGCTGGGCGCCGAATGGGGCTTTGCGGTCGGCCGCGGCACGATGGGATCGTTGTTCGCCGAAGGCCGCGTCGGCAGTGGCAGCAACCATGGCATCTTTGGTGGCCTGAAATTCTACTTCGGCCAGCGTGACAAGACCCTGATCCGCCGTCACCGCGAAGATGATCCCGCGGCAGTGGAGAGCGCGGCTGGTACCATAGGCAATTCCGGCACGACCACGCCTGTCATCAACACGCCGGTCATACAGAGCGAGAACGGCCCTGTCTGATCGATTTTGGAGTCGAGCGATGTACGAGTCTTCTTCGGCAAATCAACAGAACGTGCCCGCCCTGGCCATCGATCCCGTAGTCAAGAAGGCCGCCGAGCATTTTGCGAAAATGGCGAAGTACGAGCCTCCCAAAGTCGCAACGTTCCCCTTGCATGGACTGGGCGGATCGGGGATCACCTCGCTCACCGGCAACACGTAATTTGCTGCGCTCGGGGCGGCCTGCATCCCGCGGGCTGTCACGGAGGAAAGCCGGCGCAAGCCGGAGGGCGTTGGACTGTGGCGGGTGTCTGGAGTTCAGGCTCGTGTCCGGTAGAAGCGCGTCCTGCTGTCGATGACGCTCGACCGCCCCGCGGCCGCCGAGCCAGAGCGAAATCTGATCCTGATTCATACCCGCGAATGGCAGGATCCGGCCGACTTCGCCACCATCAAGCGCTACATTGAGGATCAGGCGCCGGATATCCAAGTTTTCATCGCATCCAACGATATCCCGTCCTCGGCGACGCGAAAGATCGCCGCATCCCGGCCGACCCTGATCTTCTCACCGTTGCGCCTGCTTCATTTCAAGCCGGCCCGCGGCAAGGTCTACGCGGGGGCCCGAATGTCCAAACTGGCGGAAATGCGCCGGCTGGCCGCCGGTGGAATGCCAATTCCGGAATTCGAAGTGATCGAACCCGATACGCGGCTGTCGGAAAAGATTTACGGCCCGCTGGTCGTGACCAAGCCGTCCTACGATCTGGCTTCACACGGTCAAGGCGTCGTTCTTTTCCGAACGCCTCACGTTGAATACCGCCCACCCGAATCATTTCCGCCAAACCATCCGGGGCGGCAAGCGCCGATGATCGCCCAGAAGTTTATCGATTGCGGTTACCCGATGACGTGCCGTGTGCTCACTTTTTTCGGCGAGCCCATCCTGACGTTCTATCGGCAGTCGACCAAGCCGTTGTCGCTTCCCGCCGACAAGGATCGATTCCAGCAGAGCGAATACATGCCGTCCCTGCCTGATCGCATCACATACAGCACGCGGGAGCCGGACATTTTGCAGCTGGCCGCGGACGCATATCGCGCGATGCCCGAGGTGGCGCTGCAGGCCTGCGACATCATTCGTGAAAGGGGCACTGGCCGGCTCTACCTGCTCGAAATCAACCCCGGCGGCGGCACCTGGATGTTCTCCAACAGCTCCGCCGAAGGCTACAGGAAAGCGCTTGGCGTTACCGACCTGACGTTGGAATTTGATGCCTTCCGAACGGTCGCCCGGGTGCTCGTCGAGCGCACGCGGGCCGAGGCCGAGTAGAGAATTTTAAACGCCGCAGACCCCGGCTAACATCGCCCCGTATGAGTGCGCGCTGAAGGTTGCCGCGCGGCATAAGGAGGGGCGTCCAACCTGAAGAAAATGAAGACGAGGCATTCAGACCATGTCGGATGAGCTTTTCGCGAGGTTGAAGACCTGCGCGCGCGAGAGCCGGTCCGCACGTCGGCCACCTGGCCGCAGCGTCGATCGGCAGAACTGGCATGTGACTGAATCGGCAGCCGGCCTTGATCTTATCATTCATGATTCCAGCCGCGTCACCCATCGATTGCATCCGGCGACGAACGGCTCGTGGCTTGGCGAGCGCTTGTCCTTCCCCCGAAGCGGGGTCCGTGTCGACGCGCGCTCCGTTCGTGAGCCGATCGAGCATGCTCGCGGATTGAACGGCCTGGTCCAATCCTTGGTGGCCGCCGCCGGTTTGCATGAGGGAGGTTCGAAGGAAGCGCGGCAGCAACTGCGTGGGGTGCTGCAATTGCTCCTGCGCGCGGAGCCGGCCGCGCGCGCAGCGCTGCTCGACCTCGCGTCCGGTTCGCCGGACCTTGCCGGGATCGTGCGCGAGCTCGTGGAACGCCAGGATCAGCGAAAGCCGCGCGCCGTCGGGCCTGTGCCGAGGATTGTCCAGACACATTACGAAGCGCCCGGCGATTCGAATCCATGACGCGCCGTTTGAGAGCCTTGATGCTCGCCCCCGCGATGCCGGCTCCCGGGGGGAACGGCCTGGCGATGCGGCTCAATCTTTTCCTGCAAGCGCTGACACGGATTGCCGATGTTGATCTGGTCGTCGCGCCGTTGTTCGGCCCGCTCAGGATGGACGCGATCGACTGTTCGAAAGACACAGGCCTGCGGGTCCACGTCATCGACATGGCCCGGGCGGTCGATACCCACTTCGGCTTGCTCATGCGCGTGATTGATCCGCCGGCGCGCGCGGATGCGTTTGCCCGCTTCGGCAAGCCGAGCCTTGCCGCAAGGATTGCGCCCAAGGCGTTTGAGCAAGTCCCCGATGAAATAAAGACTCGCCGCTATGACATCATCCATGCGGCGCGCAGCTATCTTGCTCCGTTGTCGCTGGAGTTTTGCGGCAAAAATCTGCAACGGCGCCGGCCGCTGCTCACTCTCGACCTCGACGAGGATGATGGTCGTGTGTTTGACGGTCTGGCCGGGCTCGCGGCTCGACATGGAAATCGAAGCGATCAGCGATGGCTCACGTTGGAGGCCAATGCCTTCCGCCGGCTGGTGGACGCCGTTGTGCCGGCTTTCGATCGCGTATGGGTTGCTTCGCCGACCGATGCCGCAAGGCTCCGGTCACGGTTCCACAGTCCTGGGATTCGCGTATTCCCCAACACGGTGGCCGGCAGTCCCGCTCTGCGAAGAAGCGATGCTAGACGCATGCTCCTGTTTGTCGGATCGCTCGGATACGAGCCCAATCGCGATGCGGTCGAATGGCTGCTTCGCGACATCTGGCCGAAGCTCCGTCACGTCTCCAACCTGGAGCTTCGCATCGCGGGCGGCGGTGCGCCCGAACGTCTGCGCCGCCTTGCCGGCCAGCGCGGCGCCACGATGCTCGGCTGGGTGCAGGATCTGGACCGACATCTGCGGGCTGCAACGATGATGATCGCTCCGATCCGGGTCGGCGCCGGGACCCGGATCAAGGTGCTGGAAAGCGCGATGCAGGGTGTTCCGATCGTGACGACTCCGCTCGGTGCAGAGGGGTTGGGCCTCAGTCCGAAACACCACATCTGGCTTGCCGAGGATGCCGTTGCGTTTGCGGCCACCATTACCTACGCTCTCGCGAATGCCGCGGAACGAAGACGCCGTGCCAATTTGGCGCGGTCATATGTGGCCAGCCGATTCAGGCTGCAACATAACGTCGCTCGACTCGCTCAGCAGCTACTCGACGGAGTGTGAACCCTGTTGTCTCGCAATCATGTCTTCATCCGGCCCCGGCATGCCGTTTGATTCCAGCTCTACATTTTCGCTGACCGCCGGTTGCGAAACGAGCTTCATGGCGGATGGCATTGTCGTCTACCAGGTCACCAGGGAAAAGGTGCACTACCTCAATCCCGCGGCGGCCATTGTCTATCGCCTTTGCGGCGACAGGGCATCGGTCGAACAGATCACCGACTATCTGCAGCGGACGTTTTCTCTGCAGGGGCCGCCGCGCCTCGAGGTTCATCAGTGCATCGAGCAATTTCTTGCAGAAGAGCTGATCGTGCCTTGCTGAAGGTTTTGGTCCGCAGCCTCCGCCATGAAGTCTCCATCACTGCACCGAACCGCCCGGTAGCGGACACCTTGGCGTTTTTGCGGAGCGATCCCGAAATCGAGGGGCGCTGGCTGCCGCGCTACGAACTCGTCGTCGGCATGGCGCACGGGTTTCCGAGCCTCGTGTTGCCTGACGGCGCCAGAATAGAAGGCTCGGACGGGTATTTGCGCGCCCGGCTTCACGAATGGCTGTTCGGCTGGCGCCAGAAAGAGCTTTTGGGAGCTTTGGTCGGCAATGGCGCGACCATCACGACCGAAGCGGGACATATCCTGCTGGTTGGAGACAAAGGGCAGGGCAAGACCACTTTGTTGCTTTACCTCATGGCATTGGGCTGGCCCGTTGCCGGGTGGCAAGACCTGTTCCTGTCGGGCCAGCTGGCCTTGCCCAATCCGGTGCCGTTTCGCATCCCGCTCGGAATGCTGGATCATCTCCCGGGCGAAGCCGCCGAGATCGTCAGAGCTGCGCCTTCGATCATCACATTGGAAGGCTCGCCGATCTATGCCGTTTGTCCCACGGCGTTCGGCCATCCCTGGAACATCAGGTCGCGCCCGGTCCGACAGGTGGTGTTCGTGTCCGGGAATCAGGGAGGGCGCTCCCGGTTGCGGCGCATCGACTGGGAAACGGCCATGCAGCGCGTGTTGAAGGCAGCCGTGCTGCCGCCGGCCAACCGGGCCGGCGCCCTGGCGGATATCGCGGCCACGATGTCCGGCGCTGAACGTCTGGAGCTGTGGAACGGCAGGGTCGAGGAGAGCCGGCGCCTGTTGCAGAGCGCGTTGCATTTGCCGAAATGCTCTTTACGCTCCATGCGCAGGGCAATCGCATTTGACGCATGTAAGGCGAGCACGGCCTCTCGCTCCCTCCCCCTGAAAGGGGGAGGGTCGGGGTGGGGGTCAGAGCACGCACCGCGGGCTGCCGGTCGAAAACACGCGACGACAAGCCGGATGGGAATTCCGATGTCACTGACAATCTCGATGGATGTTGGATGTCCATCGCTGCCGCGGAGCCGCCACGGTCACGCGTCTTCGACACGCAAAGGGACCCCCACCCCAACCCTCCCCCTTTCAGGGGGAGGGAGTTCACCTCCCGTGTTGCTTGATATGCGATTGCCCTGCCTCCAAGCGCATGCGGCACGACGGGTCGGGCATGCCTGAGACGGGTCCGCGCGACAACGATCTTGTCGCAGCGTCGCGCATCAGCGCCGCGATGATCGTGCGCGATGAGGAGGCGTATCTCGATGATTGTCTCCGATCGATCGTCGATGAGGTCGATGAGATCGTCATCGTCGACACGGGATCCCGGGACCGGACCTGCGACATCGCGCGGCGGTACGGCGCGCGTCTGTTCAGCTTTCCGTGGACCGGAGACTTTGCGGCGGCCCGCAATCATGCTTTGGACCAGGCCTCAGGCGATTGGATCCTCTATATCGATGCCGACGAACGCCTGGTTGTCCCGACGGCAGGGGCGTTGCGAGCGGCGGTTGCGCAGCCGGACGTGGTCGCGCTCGCGGTTCGCTTTCAGCCGAGAGCAAATTTTACGCCCTATCGGGAAATTCGAATATTCCGCCGTGATCCGCGCATCCGGTTCAGGGGCGTTATTCACGAAACCATGCGTCCAGACCTCCATACCGTGCTGCAAACCGACGGTATGGCGCTGGCGGTGGCCGATGTCGGGATCACGCACGTCGGCTATGACGGCGAAATGATCGGCAAGTACCGCCGCAACCTGCCGCTGCTCGAGGCGGCAGTGAAGAAAACGCCGGATCGGGTCTTTCTTTGGACGGACATGGCGGAGGCCCTCGCAGGACTTGGGCGCAACGAGGAGGCAGCGCGCGCCTGCCGCCGCGCGATCGAGCTCGCGGAGGCAAGCCAGGAGCTGAAGCAACGGCACGATGCCGTGCCGGCCTGGCGGCGGCTGATCGCGCTCAGCGCTGCGGAGCCCGCGGAAGCAGTCGCGTTGGCGCGTCGCGCCCTGGCGCTTTATCCCCTCAGCCACAGCCTGCAGTACGACCTGGCGCGGGCGCTGTTTGCGGCAGGCAGAACCGACGAGCTGTTTCCCATCGTCGACGCGCTGACCGCCATCGATCCCGAGACGTTTTCGCACCCGATCGTCGCCTACGACAAGCGCATCTTCGGCGAATGGGCTTTCGATCTGAAGGGGGCCGCCCACGCGCGCCGCGGCCACCGGGCCGAAGCAGCAGCGGCATTCGCTCGGGCAGCCGCGTTGGCCCCTGATAACCTCGCCTATCGCGCGAAAGCCACCGCTTTTGCGGCGGCCAATGCGTCTCCGGCTCGGCCGCCCGGTTGATTGGCGCGCCCAGGTTTCATTCGGGAGCGTGGAGGATTTCAAAGTCGGGCAATCCCCAGCATTGATGGCCCATGTCGCCCGCCATCATGGCCAGCCCCTCGGTTTCGATTTCGCCCGCCTGCCAGACCGGATGAGGCTTGCGGATGGCGCTGCTTTCGAGGCCGTACCGGAACGCCGGAAAGACCAGGCCATCCCGGTGAAGGTCTGCTCGAACCAGCAGCATGCAGCCGCCGACCGAATCCAGGCGAACCGGCGCGTTGCTGCCGCGCAGGTCATGCATGGTTTGCCTACCGCCGTTGACCCATGCGTTACGGTCGAAAGTCGGGCCGTTGGGGACCACGACACAATGCGGCTGCAGGATGTCCCGCCCCTCGCTGAGCAGGCGACCGATGGTGTTGGCCGGATAATCGACCACGTCGACATCGATCCAGAGCACCCAGTCCTCCCGGTCGAGCGCGCCTGACAGCAGGTGGTTGCGGCTTCGGGCGAGCGTCGACCGTCGCGCCAGCTGGATGGCATCGGCCCAGCGTGGCACCCCGGAGGGAATCTGAAAGCCGAAGTCCCTTTTGAGAATCGTGACCGATTGCGCGCGCGCCTCCAGCCGCGGCCGAAGGGTTTGCAGGCTTTCGAATGTCGCGTCTCTGCTGTCGCTTTCCAGAATGCCGATCGAGAGCTGCGACCGAGGCCAGTCGAGCCTTTCGATCAGCGCGACATAACGGCTCAAATGTCGGCCCGCGTTCTTGACCGGCGTCAAAATCAAGACTGTCGGTAAGACTTCAGATTCCATTGGCGTATGCGTCGTCCGTTTGACGATGGCAGTCTCGAACGGCCTGTCTCCTCAGGAGGCCGATGCTGCCGTCAACGCAAGTATGCACCACTATGCTCCGACGCCCATCGCTGCGGGGAGTTCGCGAAATGCGTAGATGTGGATGCCGACCAGCGCATTGCATACAGCCAGGTGATTGCCGTAGACCGCAATTCCTTTGGGTCCACCTTCCTGTCTGTTTTCGCGAGTGGTGCTGCCGGAATATTTCGTCAGGCGCAATCTCTTTGGTGAGCAGAGGCATTTGCTGCCATCGCATTCCATCGGAATGCGATTCCGGCTCGACCACGGAGACGCAATTGGCCCCGGCGTTGGCCACCAGGAGGTGATTTGTGCTCGAAAACGCCACCGAGTGCGGATGGTGCAATTGCGCGTCGTCGATCGTCATCATCGGCTGCCGACCGAACTCCAAGCGTTCCGTCGCCGTATTTTCTGGTCATGACGTTGGAAATGTCAATCGGCGTTCAAAATTGCCCCCTGATCGGCGTCCAATTTTTGACCCCTTTGAGCGACGGGTTTTGACGGTAGCGCTCGCGCCGTCGGAGCTGGCTGGGGTTGTGGAGACGCGCGCGCGGGTTGTTTGGTCCTCAATTCCAGAAGCCGCGCGACGTCTGGCAGATGCCGAAGGAGCTGCAGGTGCCCAAGGGCATCCAGGCGGTGAAGCTGGTCGCGGTCAGCCGCTGCGAGCGCCGCCTGAGCGTGGTCGCCGACGCGCTGTTCGACTTCGACAAGTCGAACCTGCGCCGCGACGCCGAGACGACGCTGATGGCGGCCGCGCCCGGGATCAGGAAGCTCGGCAGCAAACCCTCGCGCATCGAAGGCCACACCGACGCGATCGGCGGCGACGCCTACAACATGACGCTCTCAGAGGCGCGCGCCAGCACCGTGCGCGACTGGATGGCGAAGCACGAGCTCGTGCCGGCATCGACGCCGATCAAGGGCTACGGCAAGACCGTGCCGGCCGCGCCGAACACCACCGCCGACGGCAAGGACGATCCAGCGGGCCGGCAGAAGAACCGCCGCGTCGAGGTGGTGTTCGATACCTGCAAATAGGCGGCAACGCGCCGCTGCATCCCTGCCCGCTTTCGCGCATTATTGGCGCTGGAGCAGCAGGGAGAGCAGCATGATCGATCACGTCGGCTTCGCGGTATCCGACTACGAACGCGCCAAGGCGTTCTACGCGAAGGCCCTGGCACCGCTCGGCTATGTCCTGATCATGGAGGTCGCGGCCGAAGGAAATCCCAGCGGGGCCCCCGCGGCGGGCTTCGGCATCAACGGCAAGCCGGACTTCTGGATCGGCGGCGAGGGCAAGATCGACAAGCCGCTGCATATCGCGATCGCGTGCAACAACCGCGCAGCCGTCGATGGATTTCACCAGGCGGCGCTGGCGGCCGGCGCCCGGGACAATGGCGGGCCGGGGCTTCGGCCGCACTATCACCCCAACTACTACGCCGCGTTCGTGTTCGACCACGACGGCCACAACATCGAAGCGGTGTGCCACGCGCCGGCCTGAGCGCGCCAAAGCCGCTCCGGGCGATATTCCGGAGCGGCTGAAGCCCTACGGACGCCAGCCGGGCGGCGGCCCGTGACGCTCGATGGCGTCGACGATCTCACGGTGCTTGCGGTCCTCGCGCGTCATGTAGATCGCGATCACCGCGTGCGCGGAGGGAACCAGCCACAGCGCCGGGAACGCGAAGCCGAGCAGGAAGCACGGCACGATCAGCACGAAGTTGATCACCGCGGAGAAAATCTGCCCGTTGAGCAGCAGGCCCAGCGGCGGAATGAAGACGGCGAGGATGTAGATCATCGGTCCCGGTCCCCAAAAGATCGCTCCAAGAGATCACCCCTCGGAGCGATCGGCGCCGGACATATAGGGACCGTGGGACGCTTTGCCAGATGCGGAACCGGCCTCGCCCGGCTTCTTGTTTGAGCATGATCTTGTCCGAAAACCGCTTCACACCCCGGATCAAGTCCGGGGCAGGCTTTTTCGGGATCGGGCTCGAGGCGCGTCAGGCCGCGGAGATGAATTCCTTGAGGTCGATGCGGCGGCGCGGCATCGGGATGTAGTACTTGCCGGCACGCACCATCGGCCGCGGGTTGAGCAGGATGCCAAGCAGCCGCTGCTGCAGGGTCTTCGGCGAGATCGGCTTCACCAGGAACTCGTTCACGCCGAGCCGGATCGCCTCGGTGACGCGCGAGCGAAGCCCGCGGTCGGTCAGCATGATGATCGGCAGGCTCGGCTTCGGGAACACGCCGGGCGAGCGCACGACGCGCATCACCTCGGGGCCGTCGAGCACCGGCAGGTCCCACTCCAGGATCATCACGTCCGGGTTGATGGTGCGGATCGCCTCGAGGGCGGCGATGCCGTCGACCGACTCGTAGATCGACTTGATGCCGAGATTGGTCAGCATGGTCCGGGTCAGCCGGCGGGTATAGGCGTTGCTGTCCGCAAGCAGGACGACAAGGGCCTCCATCGCCTTCTGGATCTGCTGATGATCAATCATTCGTTTACCGTGACCGGGCGCTCTCTGGCCCTGTCACAGTAGCGGCGATGCGCTGCATTTCCGCTAAATCGGTCGGCGCAATTTTATCGATTTTGAATCAAGCCACCGGCTAGTGGCCCGAACCCGAAGTTCGCACGATTGCTCAGCGGGCACCTTTGCGAACTTCGGGTTCTAAGGGCCACTAGCACCTTAAAAGTGCTCGTGTCGCTTTGGTTCGGAAGTTCGCTACGGAACAAGCTGAGAATTCGGGCGAACTTCCGAACCGCGACACGAGCGGCGGTTGGCGCGCAGCAGCAGCCAGCCAATGATCGTGACGTTGATGAGATTCCAGCCGATGCCGTTGAGGAAGGCGGCCCGATACGAGCCGGTCAGGTCGAAAATGAAGCCCGACATCCAGCCGCCCAGCGCCATGCCGCCGAGCGTCGCCATCAGAATGATGCCGAGCCGGGTGCCGACCTCGCTGGGGGCGAAGAACTGGCGCACCAGAATGGCGTACATCGGGATCAGCCCGCCCTGGAACAGGCCGAACAGCGCCGAAATCACGTAAAGCGAAATTAAACCATCGAAGAAGACGTAAAGCGTCAGCGCGACGCCCTGCAGCACCGAGCTGAGCAACAGCGTCGCCACGCCGCCGATCCGGTCGGCGACCATGCCGCAGACGATGCGGCTGATCAGGCCGAAGCCCAGCATCGCCGACAGCATCTCGGCGCCGCGCGCCGGGCCATAGCCGAGGTCGCCGCAGTAGGCGACGATGTGGACCTGCGGCATCGACATCGCGACGCAGCAGGCAATGCCGGCGATGAACAGCAGCACCATCAGCGTGTTCGCCGAAACGCCGAGCGAGTCGCGCTGACCGGCCGCGGCTGCGGCTGCGCCGCCGTGCCCGGCCGGATGCGCGGGGGCGGAGCGCCGCATCAGCAGCGACAGCGGCAGCATCGACACGATGCAGATGATGCCAATGGCGGTCTGCGTCGGACGCCAGCCCTGGGTGGAGATGAAGTATTGAACCAGCGGCGGCCAGATGACGCCGGAGAGGTAGTTGCCGCAGGAGGCAATGGCGACGGCGATGCCGCGGCGGCGCGCAAACCAGTGCGAAATGTCGCTCATGATCGGCCCGAACGAGCCGGAGCTGCCGAGCCCGACCAGGCCCTGCGCCAGCGCGAACTGCCAGAGATTGGCGGCCATGCCGGAGAGCACGTAGCCCGCCCCGAGACAGATCGCGCCCGCGACAATGGGAAGGATCACGCCGAAGCGGTCGGCCAGCCGGCCCATCAGGATGCCGCCCACGCCGAAGCCGATCATGGTCAGCGTGAACGGCAGCGACGCCTCACCCCGTCCGACGCCGAAATCGGTCTGCACCGCGGGCAGCACCACCACGAACGACCACATGCCGACGCTGCCGATGGTGCCGATCGCAAGCGCGATCCAAAGCCGGATCCAGGCGGCTTTGGAATCAACGTCGCTTGCAGGCGCAGGCCCGGCGTGGGTGAGCGTGGTCACTGGATATTTCCCGGCGGACTAAGCCGCCGGTCTTAGCACCTTGGGCCGCTGCCCGTCATCGCCGCAGGGCGCAAGCCAGCGATGCGGGGCGATGAAATGTTTGCGCAGGAAACATCAATGGCGTGAATTGTTCGCGCAAATCGCTCCGCGTCATTCCGGGGCCCGCCCACAAGCGCGTTTACGCGCGTCTTCGACGCGCTATGGCGAGCGGAGGCGGGTCGACGCGCTATCGGCGCGAGCCCGAAATCCATACTCTGCAGCAGTGGTTATGGATTCCGGGTTCGCGGGCTTCGCCCGCGCCCCGGAATGACGGCGGCGTGTGCTGCCGGACCTGACCTCTAGATCAGTGCAGCTTCGGCGCCTTGAGGAACCGGTTGCGGTCGCCGGTCTTCAGCCGCGTTTCGATGGTCTTGCCATCGCGATAGATCGACATCGGGATCTCGACGCCGGCCGGTCCCAGCGACCAGATGCGACGATAGAACTGCGCGAGATCGCGCACCTCGCCGCCTGCGACCGACAGCAGCACATCGCCGGTGCGCAGATCCGCCTTCTGCGCCGGACCTTCCTTGGCGAGGCCGACCACCACGATGCGGTTCTCGATCGCCGTGGTGTAGAGCCCGAGCCACGGCCGCGGCGGCTGGTTCGGCCGCCCGAGCGTCAGAAGGTCGTCGAAGATCGGCGGCAGGAGATCGATCGGCACGATCATGTTGATGTCGCCCGGCGGGCCCTGCTCGCGGCCCTCCTGCAGCTGCAGCGAGCCGATGCCGAGCAGGTCGCCGTTCGGACCGATCAACGCGGTGCCGCCCCAGTTCGGGTGCGACGGCGATGTGAAGATCGCCTCGTCGACGACGTATTCCCAGTAGCCGGCGAACTCCTGCTTGGCGACGATGCGGGCGGCGACCGACTTGGCCCGGCCGCCGGCGCCCGCCACCACGACACGCTCGCCGATCGAGGCCGCGCTCGAGGAGCCGAGCGGCAGCGCCGGAAGGTCGAGCCGCGCCAGCGCCTGGATCAGGCCGAAGCCCGTGGCCTGGTCGTAGGCCAGCACCGTGCCGGGCACGGCGCGGCCGTCGATCAGCGTCAGCCAGATCGTCTCGGCCTCGGTGATGAGATAGCCGATGGTCAGCACCAGCCCGTCGGCGCGGATCAGCACGCCGTTGCCGGCGCGCTCGGTGCCGAGCGTGTCGGCGGTGAACGCATCCGGCGGCACCACCGCGCGCACGCCCACCACCGCGCTCAGCGCGGCCTCGAGATCATAGGCGTAATCTCCCGGTTTGGGCTGCACCGAGGGCGGCACCTTCCAATCGCTCACCGACGCCATCCGGCTGCTCCTTACGTTACGGCCTCAGTCCCCGTCACCGCCCGGAACCCAGTATGGGACATCGGGCGGCGGGCTCAAGACTCAAATCTTCGTCACGATCATCCAGCACGACCTGGATTGCGTCCAGTGCCCCACCGGCCACTGAGTCCCCGGCGCAACAGCCTGCAACCGAACGTCCTGCCTTGGAAATTTCATTTTTTTCCACAGAACGACTCAGATAGGCATCAGCCCACGCGCCAGCGCCGAGTGCCAGACAATGGGCACCGAAGGTCCGCACGAGAACGGGATGGGCGAGCATGCTTCCAAGCCTCCGGCTGATCGCAATTACATTCTGCTGCGGCTTTCTCGTGGTGTTCGCGGGCCTGCGGCTCGCGGCGTCGGTGAATGGGCTGCACCGGGCGATGCCGGTGATGGCCGCCCATGCCGCGCCGGTGACCGCAGGCGCCATCGCCGATCCCGATCTGCGCCGCGGGCAGAGCGCGGTGCCGGTGATGTACGACATGCGCTTTGCCGTCGGCCGTGCCGTGCCGGCCGCAGCGGGCGCGCAGCCGGTGATCGATCGCGCGCCTTCGGTGATGATGCCGCTGGTCATCCTACCGCCGATCGCCAGGGAAGCCGAGCGCAACACCGCACCCGAAGCGGATCCAGCGGTGATGGCGGCGCTGGCGCCACAGCCCGCGGCGAAGCCTGAGCCGCCCGTCGTCATCGACATTCCCCTTCCCGAGCCGGCAACCGTCGATCTCTCGCTGCCGCCGCAACCGAAAGCGCCATCGCCGGCCGTTGCCGCGCTCGCGGTGCCGACCGCACCGCGCGCGGTGATCGACCTGCCGGTCCCTGAGCCCGCGCCGGTCGATCTCACATTCGCACCGCCCGCAGCGCCGAAGGAAAAGTCTGCGGTCGCGCCGCAGGCGCCGGCGCGGACATTCGATATTCCGCTGCCCGACCCGGCGGCTGTCGATCCGACCGTGCCGCAGGACAAGCCTGAGACCGACAGCAACGCCGCCGGGCAGAAACGTCCGGAAACCGACGCGCGATCGATCGAAGTCGCCGCGCTGGCGACCGAGGTTCCGGCCGGCACCGTCAAGCTGCCGACCAGGTCCATCCCGCTGCCCCGGCCCAGGGCCGCCATGCAGACCGCAGCGGTGCAGGCCGTCCAGGACCAGCCCCAAGCCTCATCGCCGCAAGCCAAGTCTCAACCCGCGTCACGCGCCAAGCCGAAGCCCGGCCGCAAGGTCGCCCGGACGACGCAGCGCAACGACTTCGACAGCCTGTTCGGCTTCCCGTCCGGCCAGCCACAGTAAGCGCGGCTCGACATTGCGGCGGCGATCCATCGCCAAAGGCGCATAGCCGGCCACGCCGCCGGCCGCATGGCAAAAATGCCTGCGGCGCGCTACCTCTGGGACATGGCCCCGCTGCGTCCGCTGTCCGTCCTCGACCTGTCTCCGGTCACCACCGGCAATTCCGGCCCGCAGGCGCTGCGCAACAGCCTCGATCTGGCGCGGCTTGCCGACCGGCTGGGCTTTGCGCGCTACTGGGTGGCCGAACATCACAACATGCCGAACATCGCAAGCTCGGCGCCCGACATCATGATCGGCCAGATCGCGGCGGTGACCGAGCGGCTGCGCGTCGGCTCCGGCGGCGTGATGCTGCCGAACCACGCACCGCTGCAGGTCGCCGAGCGCTACAAGGTGCTGGAGGGCCTGTTTCCCGGCCGCATCGACCTGGGCCTCGGCCGCGCACCGGGCACCGATCCGGTGACCTCTTACGCGTTGCGACGGCGGCAGGACGACCCGGCGGGTGACGATTTCCTCGACCGCTTTCAGGAACTGCTCGCGTTCGAGCAGCGCGCGTTTCCGGAAAGCCATCCGTTCCGCAAGGTCACGCCGATGCCGGCCGACGTGCCGCTGCCGCCGATCTTCCTGCTCGGCTCATCGGGCTACAGCGCGCAGCTTGCCGCGCATGTCGGCGCGGGCTTCTCCTTCGCGCATCATTTTTCCGACTTCGATCCGGTCGGGCCGATGATCGGCTATCGCGAGCAATACAAGCCTTCGGAGCAGCGGCCGGAGCCGCATGCGATCCTCGCCGTGCATGCGGTCTGTGCCGACACCGACGCGGAGGCGGAGCGGCTCGCCACCTCGGTCGATCTCAATTTTGCCAGGCGGCGGCAGGGTCACTACGGACCCATTCCGAGTCCCGAAGAAGCGGCCGCGCACACCTATTCGCCATCCGACCGGGCGCTGATCGTGCAGAACCGCGCCCGGCTCGTCGTCGGCAGCAAGGACAAGGTGATGGCGCATCTCGAGCCGTTGATCGAGGCGACCAAGGCGGACGAGGTCATGGTGACCACCATGATCTACGATCACGAGGCGCGGAAACATTCCTACGAGCTGCTGGCCGAAGGCTTCGGCCTGACCGCCAAACAACAATGAACGACCGGGAGGAGACTTCGATGGGCCGAGTTTCATTGCGGGTTGCGGCAGCGCTCGTGCTGGCCGGATTGACCGCACACGGCGCGAACGCACAGGGCGACTATCCGAACCGCGTGGTGAAGATCGTCAACCCTTACGTCGCCGGCAGCACCACCGACATTCTGGCGCGAGGCCTTGCCGCCGGACTGTCCTCCCGGCTCGGCCAGCAGTTCATCATCGAGAACAAGCCGGGCGCGGGCGGCGCGCTCGGCACCGCCTCGGTCGCCCGCGGCGACGCCGACGGCTATACGCTGCTGTTTGCGCCGGCGCTGGTGCTGTCGGTCTATCCGCAGGCGCGCAAGGACACCGGCTACGAGCCGGCTGCGCTCGTCCCGGTCTGCCAGACCTTCACCAACGCGATGGCACTCGCGGTTGCGCCCGAGTCGCCGATCAAGAACGTCGCCGACCTGGTGGCCGCGGCGAAGCAGAAGCCCGGCGCACTGAACTACGGGCATCAGGGCGTGCTGACGATCCCGCATCTGGCGATGGAGGAGTTCCTCCAGACCGCGCAGATCGACATCAAGGACATCCCGTTCCGCGGCGAGCCGCTGGTGCTGACCGACCTGATCGGCGGACGGATCGACGTCGCCTCGATCGTGCTCGGCTCCGCCAGCGGCCAGAACATCCGCGTGATCGGCGTGTTCGCCGAAACGCGGCATCCGGCGTTTCCCAGCGTGCCGACCGTGAAGGAACAGGGCTTCGACGTGAGCCCCGCAAGCTTCGGCGGGCTGATGGCGCCCGCCGCGACGCCCGCTCCCGTCGTCTCGAGGCTCGCCGGCGCCTGCGCCGGTGCAGCCAAGGATGAGGCTTACGCGACCACCGCCAAGCGCGCCGCGCAGCCGGACGATTATTACGGCGACGCGGCAGCGTTCAGCCAGCGGCTCAAGCGCGACGTCGAGCGCAAAGCCGCGGTGCTGACGCGGGTGAAAACCCAACCCTGATCCGCCGCGGAGGCGGGCATGACGATCGACGGCGGCAACCTGTTTGCCGGCATTTCCGGTGCGCTCGCGGACGAGCAGATCACCACGCTGCTCACGGCCACGAACCTGCGCATCGAGCGGATCGTCTCCCACGGCCATTCAAGCCCGCCGGGCTTCTGGTACGATCAGGACAAGCCCGAATGGGTGATCGTGGTCGCAGGCTCCGCCGCCGTTCTGTTTGACGGTGAAACCGCGCCGCGCAGGCTCAGGCGCGGCGACTATCTGCGCATCCCGGCGCATGCGCGCCATCGCGTGGAATGGACTGACAAGGACGAGCCGACAATCTGGATCGCCGTGCATCACGGATAAACTTGGGGGCTGCCATGTTGAAAGTGTTCCTACCCGCCATCGCACTGGCCGGCGCACTCGCCGCCGCATCACAGCCCGCGTTCGCACAGAGCGATTATCCGAACCGCGTCATCAAGGTCGTGGTGCCGTACGGCCCCGGCAGCGCGCCGGACATCCTGGCCCGGGCGCTGACCACGAGCCTGTCCGGCAAGCTCGGCCAGCAGCTCATCGTCGAGAACCGCACCGGCGGCAGCGGCGCGATCGGCACGGCCTCCGTCGTGCGCGCCGAGCCGGACGGCTACACGCTGCTGTTTGCGCCGGCGCTGGTGCTGTCGGTGCTGCCGCAAGCCCGCGGCGGCGCGGAAGCGGGCTACAAGCCGGATTCGCTCGCGCCGATCTGCCAGACCTTCGTCAACACCATGGGACTCGCGGTGCGGCCGGATTCGCCGCTCAAGTCGGTCGCCGATCTGATCGCCGAAGCGAAGCGGCGGCCCGGCCAGCTCAACTACGGCCATCCCGGCCTGCTCACCATTCCGCACCTGGCGATGGAGGAGCTGCAGCAGAGCGCCGGTGCCGACACCAAGGACATTCCGTTCCGCACCGGGCTGCAATCGATTGCCGAACTGCTCGGCGGCCGTCTCGATTTCATCTCGCAGGTGATGGGCACCGAGGTCGGCCAGAACCTCCGCATCATCGCGGTGTTCTCCGACAAGCGCATTGCGACCTTCCCGGACGTGCCGACGGCGCGCGAGCAGGGCTACGACGTGATCCCGGTCAGCTTCGGCGGCCTGCTCGCGCCGCTTTCGACGCCGGAGCCTGTTCTGGCCAAGCTCGGCGCGGCCTGCCGCGACGCGGCGAAGGACGACGTTTACGTCACCATCGCCAAGCGCGCCGGCCAACCCGACGATCTCTATCTCGACGCGGCCGGATTCAAGCAGCGCCTGCAGGGCGACGTCGCGAGCAAGGCGCGCGTGCTGTCGCGGCTGAAGACGCAATAGGCAAAGAACCCCGGCGCAAGGCCGGGGTTCTCCGTCTCGAACCACAAGCTTGGAGCCTACTGCACCGGCTGTTGCGGCAGCATGTTCGCGGGCTGCGGCTGGTAGCTCGCCGAGCTCTGCTGCGGCGCCTCGACGGCGCTCTGCTGCTGGAGCGGCGGGTTGATCGCCGCCTCGTTGGTGCAGCGGTCCTTGAACAGAACCTGACCCTGCGGCGTGTATTCCTTGCTCAGGCAGGAGCACGGACCAGGCGTGCTGACGACCGGGCGAGCCGCGTAATAGACGGGCCGCGGGGTGTACCAGATCGGCCGATGGTGGCGATAGTGCACGTGCCAGTGCCGGCGGTGATGGCCGTGACCATGATGGCCGTGACCATGATGGCCGTGGCCGTGATGGCCGTGGCCGTGATGGCCGCCGCCGTGATGGCCACCGCCGTGATGGCCGCCGCCGTGATGGCCGCCGCCATGATGGCCGCCGCCGTGATGGCCGCCGCCATGATGGCCGCCGTGGCCGCCCTTGGCGCTCGCCAGCGTCGGGTTGAGCAGAGCGAACCCGAGCGCCGCGGTCGCGGCAACGGCCAGAAGGGCTGACTTACGAATCATCGAACCTCTCCTCTGTGACCCGCGGATCAATCGATGCGGATCGGTTGATTGCCTATCCGCGCATTGGTCGGGCGGCGGGCGGAAAAGGTTCAGGGCCGACCTGCGGCGGATGCGGTTCAAATCCCTGATCGGCAATGATAAACAGATATTCAGGCCGGCCCGGGTTGAGCCCGTTTCGGCCAGATGGGAAACGAGTTTCAATATGATGCGAACATCGGGAGGTTCAGTTGGGTAAACATTTCACGCTCACCGCGGCCGACAGCCATCAGCTTGGCGCCTATCGCGCCGATCCGGCGGGAGGGGCCAAGGGCGGTATCGTGGTGATCCAGGAGATTTTCGGCGTCAACCAGCACATCCGCAAAGTCTGCGACGACTTCGCCAAGGAAGGCTATGTCGCGGTGGCGCCGGCGCTGTTCGACCGCACGCAGAAGGACTACCAGTCCGGCTACACGCCGCCGGAGATCGAGAAGTCGCGCACCTTCGTCGCCAAGCCCGACTGGGACGCGATGCTGCGCGACACCGACGCCGCGATCAAGGACATCAAGAACGCGGGCCCGATCGGCATCGTCGGCTTCTGCATGGGCGGCACGATCGCGTTCCTCGCCGCGACCCGGCTGTCCGGCCTGAGCGCCGCGGTCGGCTATTACGGCGGCCGCATCGTCGCCTTCGCCGACGAGAAGCCGAAGTGCCCGACCCAGCTTCACTTCGGCGAGAAGGACGCCAGCATCCCGATGACCGACGTCGAGATCATCAAGCAGAAGCGCGGCGGCGACTGCGAGATCTACGTCTACAAGGAAGGCGGGCACGGCTTCCATTGCGACGAGCGCGGCAGCTTCCACAAGGACAGCCGCGACGTGGCGTGGAAGCGCACGACCGATTTCTTCGCCAAGCACATGAAGAAGTAGGCGGCAGCGTCATCACCGCAAACGTTTCGGCCGCGCGGCGCGACCGCGCGGCCGTTTCTTTTTGCCGCTCCGCGCAAGCGCCAGCGATCACTCCACCGACAGATTCGCCGCCCGCACCACCTTGCCCCACTTTTCGGTCTCGTCGGCCAGAACCTTGCCGAACTCGGCCGGCGTCATCGGCGTCGGCTCCCCGCCGAGCTCCTTGATGCGCTGCCTGATCTTCGGATCGGCGAGCGCCGCGTTGAACGCCTTGTTCAGCACGTCGAGCGCGTCGGCCGGAATGCCCTTCGGGCCCGCGACGCCGTAGAACACGCTCGCCTCGTAGCCCTGCACGGTTTCGCCGACCGCCGGCACGTCGGGCAGCGCCTCGTTGCGCTTTACCGTGGTCACGGCAAGCGCCTTCAGCTTGCCGGTCCGCACGAACTCGATCGAGCCCGGCAGGTTGTCGAACAGCACGTGCACCTTGCCGGTCATGAGATCGGGATAGATGCCGGCCGAGCCGCGATAGGGCACGTGCACCATGTCGATGTTGGCCATCATCTTGAACAGCTCGCCCGACATGTGCACCGAGGTGCCGTTGCCGGACGAGGCCAGCGTAACCTTGCCCGGATTGGCTTTGCTGTAGGCGATGAAGTCGGCGACGTTCTTCACCGGCAGGTCGGGCGGCACCACCATGATGTTGGCGAGCCGCATGGTGCCGGCGATCGGCGTGGTGTCGCGCACGTGGTTGAACGGCAGGCTCTTGTAGAGCGTCTGGCCGATCGCGTTGTTCGGCGCGACGAACATGATGGTGTAGCCATCAGGGGCTGAATCGATCACCGACTTCGCGGCGATCATGCCGCCCTGCCCGGCCTTGTTCTCGACCACGCAGGGCTGGCCGAGATGCGGCTGCAAAAAGTCGCAGAAGATGCGGGCGACGATGTCGTTCGGCCCACCGGCGAGGAAGCCGACGACGAACTTGATCGGCCGGCTTGGAAACTTGTCGGCAACGGCCGGCGTTGCGATGCAGAGAATTCCCAGCAATACGAAGGCAAAACGGAATGCGCGCATGACGCCCATCTCCTTCAAGTTTGCCCGGCCATCCTAGGGTAAAAGCCACCCCCTTGCCATTCGCCCGCATTGTCTGGCTCAAATGCCGCAGCGACGGCGGAGGAAACCGATGACCTACGGCACCCGAAAGGACGGCTATCCGGCAAGCTCGAAGTGGCTGCATTGGGCCGTGGCGGCCTGCGTGCTCACCACCATCCCGGTGAGCATCGCGATGACCTGGGTCAGCGGCGGGCCGCTGCAGGACACGCTCTACAATCTGCACAAGTCGCTCGGCATCCTGATCCTGCTGCTGATGATCCTGCGGCTGATCAACCGGCTGATGGTCGGCGCGCCCGCGCCCGACCCGACGATTGCCCGCTGGCAGAGGGCCGCTTCGTCGGCCGTGCACGGGCTGCTCTATGTGCTGCTGCTTCTGATGTCCGTCACAGGCTACCTCGCCAACTCGGCCTACGGCGCGAAGACGCCGTTCTTCGGGCTGTTCGAGCTGCCGATGATCATTGCCAAGAACGAGCCGCTCTCGGAGAAGCTGTTCGCGTTCCACAAATACACGGGCTGGCTCGTGGCCGTTCTCGTGGTGATGCATATCGGCGCGGCGCTGCAGCACCACGTCATCCATCGCGACAATGTGCTGCGGCGGATGCTGCCGCGCGCGCTGGGCGGCATCTAGCGTTTGCGCATGTCCTTTTCGGAAAACCGGTGCCCACTTTTCCGGGACATAGGCGAGCGAAGCGACGCCGTCCTCCGGACGGCTATGCGCTAGCTCAGAACCAGCGCTCGCCGACCGTGATCGTATCGCCCGGCCGCACCGGGTTGCGCAGCGGCAGCTTGTAGCGCAGCTCGCCGCCCGGCGCTTTCCGCGTGACGGTGACCTTGTCCTTGAAAGCGCGCGGCGTGAAGCCGCCGGCGATCGCAATCGCGTTCTCGACCGTCATGTTGGGCACGTAAGGATATTGCCCGGGGAACGTCACCTCGCCGAGCACGAAGAACGGCCGGTAGGTCTCGATCTCCACCGCCACGCTCGGATCGCGGATGAAGCTCTGCTTCAGCCGGCCGGCGATGGCCCCCGAAAGCTGCGCGGTGGTGAGGCCGCGCGCCGACACGCCGCCGATCAGCGGCATGTTGACCTGGCCCTGGGCGTCGACCGTGTAGTTGTTGCTGAGCGTGTCCTGGCCGAACACGACGATGCGAAGCTTGTCGCCGCTGTCGAGCGTGTAAGGACCGTCCTCGAAGGTGGCCGCGACCGGCACCGCCTGGGTGACGCGGCGCTGGGCATAGGACGCGGGCTGCGGCGCGCCGTAGGCGCGTACGTCGAGATCGGAGGCTTGAACAGGTGTCGCCGGTGCCGCGGCATAGCGCGGCCGCGGACCGGCGCAGGCGGACAAAACCAGCGCGGTCGACAGCACGACAAATACGAGACGCAGGCGCATGCGAATCCGGGCCAAACTCAAGCTGCATTAACGCCCGGTTATGGTTAATGAAGGCTTAGCCCGCGGATTTACTTGAGAATTTCCGCCGGCCTCACGGCGAAGGCGCCGCCGGGCCGCTGTCGTCGCCCGGGCGCTTGCGCTTCCAAAGCCACCACGCGCCGACGCCGAGCGCGCCGAGCCCCCAGGAGGCGGCGGCGAAGATCAGCACCGCCGAGAACGCGATCGGCGCAAACACGTACTGCACCACGTCGGTCTTTTCGCCGACCAGGAACACCGCCGACAGGAAGCCCGCCAGGACGAAGGTGCCCGCGGCGAGATAGGCGATGACCAGCAATGCGCCGGCGACCAGCGCCGAGCCGGTGGTGAGCGCGATCTTGCCGATCAGGTTCCGCATGCCTGCCTGTTCCGGAGCAAGCCGCGGCGCAGCTCCCGCGGGTCAGTTGTCGAGCTTGAGCTTCTTTCGGCGCATACCCAACGTGCGCAGCCGCAAAGCGTTCAACCGGATGAAGCCCTCGGCGTCCTTCTGGTCGTAGGCGCCCTTATCATCCTCGAAGGTGACCAGCGTCGACGAATAGAGCGACTTGGCGCTCTCGCGCCCGGCCATCATGACATTGCCCTTGTAGAGCTTGAGCCGCACCTCGCCCTCGACATGCTCCTGGCTCTTGTCGATCAGCGCCTGGATCATCTCGCGCTCCGGCGTAAACCAGAAGCCGTTGTAGATCAGCTCGGCGTAACGCGGCATCAGCTCGTCCTTGAGATGCGCCGCGCCGCGGTCGAGGGTGATCGACTCGATGGCGCGGTGCGCCGCAAGCAGGATCGTGCCGCCCGGCGTCTCGTAGACGCCGCGCGACTTCATGCCGACGAAACGGTTCTCGACCAGATCGAGCCGGCCGATGCCGTTGTCGTGGCCGAGCTCATTGAGCCTGGTCAGCACCGCCGCCGGCGAGAGCTTTTTGCCGTCGATCGAAACCGCGTCGCCCTTCTCGAAGCCGATGCGGACCTCGGTGACCTTGTCGGGCGCTTCGGTCGGCGAAATGGTGCGCTGATAGACGATGGACGGCGCTTCCTTCGCCGGATCCTCCAGCACCTTTCCCTCGGA
>JAIESI010000051.1 GCA_019746135.1 Xanthobacteraceae bacterium | reverse complement strand
GTGTGGACCAAGAAACGAGTCCGCCAAAAGCCCTTCAAAGGCCGCCGTATCACTCAGCTCTGATTCCGGGTACTAGTTGCGCCGGGGGGCGAACGACTGGTTCGGAAACGCGGAGCTGACCGGCCGCTGGATCACGATAAACGGCCTGTTGGCGGCCTGATGGCAGGTGTTGCAGGCGGCGGTCAGCTTGTCGAACGCGGCAGTGAACTTGATCCGGTCCTTGGCCTTGATCGCCTGCTCGGCCTCGCCGATCGGCGGCATCGCCATGGTCTCGATCATCTTGCCGACCGGACTGCCCTTGTAGTCGGGCACATATTTTGCGGAGTTCTCCAACGCCTCTTTCATCTCGTCGATTTCATAGTCCGCCAGCTCCCAGTTGCCGGCGTTGCCCGCAAGCCAGAGTTTGGCATGACGGATTTGCACAAAGGCCATGAACTCGACCAGCCCTGGCGTATAGGCGGGGGCCGCGGCCTGTTGCCCGAGGGCGGCTGCCGGGTGGAGCAGCGACAGCGCGAGAACGGCACTCATCACAGGATGCGTTTTCATGTCGGTTTCCGTTCGTGACAGCGGGTTTGCGTCCGCTCGAGTCTCGGCCGATCCACATCCGGTTCGGCACTACGTCGCCCGTTTCTCCTCGTCGGGGTCGAGTGGCAGCTTCACCGGTTGCTTGCGTTTGGCCGAAAGGTCGAGCGCCTTGGTCAGCATCAGGTTGTTGTGCGCCTCTTCCACGGTCGCGGCCGGCGTCGGCAGGCCGAGCGCGACCCGATTGAGCCACGACACCGTCTCATCCGCCATCGGTCCGCGCAACTCGCCGAGCGCCATGTCGCCCGGCGGGTAGCTGCCGAGGAAATCGACCAGGCGGCTCTGGTCCGGCGCGTAGCCTTCGCCCTGCGGCTTGCTCACCGCCAGCACCATGTCGCGGTGCGTGTCGTCGATGGTCAGCACGCCGTCGGTGCCGGTGATGCCGACCTCGAGCGAATAGACCGCGCCCGGCCACGTCACCGGCAGCGCCCAGGAGATGTTGAGATGGTAGATGCAGCCGTCCGACATCATGATCATGCCGGCGGTGGCGTCGATGCCCTGGTAGAGCGGGCCCAGCACCTTGTCGACCGACCGCGCATAGCATTCGACCGGCGTCTTCTTCTCCAGGTACCACATGCACATGTCGAGCGCATGCGTGCCGGAAATCACCATCGGCGAGATGGTCGTGGGATCGTCGGTGCGCTTGTAGTTGTCGATCGCGACCAGACGGTTCATGAAGGCGCGCGAGGTGACCAGCGTCACGTCGCCGAGTGAGCCGGTGCGGACCTTCTCCTTGCCCGCAAGCCATTTCCGTCGGAACCGCTGGGTGTAGCCGACCACGGCGTCGATCTTGGCGTCCTTGATCGCCTTCAGGACCTTCGCCGATTGCGCCAGGTCCGTCGCCAGCGGCTTCTCGATCAGCAGCGGAATGCCACGCTCGACCGCGACCATGATCGGATCGACGTGCAGATGCTCGTCGGTGGCGATGATCGCGCAGGTGACTTCCGGTCGTTTCAGAAGCTCGACATGGCTCTGCGTGACGAAGTCCGCGCCGACCCTGGGCGCGACCTCGCCGGCGCGGTTCGGGTTCTTCTCGGCGAGCCCGATCCATTTCACCGCCGGGTGACGGTTCGCCACCTCGCCGCGAAAGAGTCCGACGCGGCCGCCGCCGATGATGGCGAGACCGATTTCTGCTGCCTGTGTTCTCATTTCTTCATCGCCGGGTTGTCGCCTGCCCGATACCGCGCCTTGAGGTCGGCGATGGCGGCGATGGTTTCATTGGTCAGCGGCAGGTCCACCGGCGCGCCGCGGTCCGCGGAGAGGTCCGCGGCGGAATAGGTTTCCATCACCATGCGTGCGTGCTCGGGCTTCACCATCACCGGCTTGTTCTGGATGCAGGACTCGACGAAGTGGATCGTCTCCGGACCCATGCCGCCGGCGAACACATGGTCGACCTGCTCGCCCGGCATGGTCGACATCGGAAACACCTGGCCGGCCTTCTCGGTGTTGAGCCAGTTGTCACGCTGGGTGTCGTCGAGCACCAAAGCGCCGTCGGTGCCGGTGATCTCGATCCAGGTCGAGCAGTAGTTCGGAAAGCTCTCCGGGAAATTCCAGCCGCCGCCGATCATCACCACCACGCCATTGTCCATGGTCACGGTGGTGAACATCACGTCGTGGGACCCGTTGATGGGCTCCATGTAGCCGTAGGCGCCCTGCGAATAGACGCGGATGGGCTTCGCGGGCTCCAAGAGCCACATCACAAAGTCGAGGTCGTGCGTCGATTCCATCACCACCGGCGACAGCCGCACCCGGCTTGCGATTTTCTTGCCGAGCGCGCGCGACAGATGCCGGCTCACCAGCACCGAAACGACCTTGCCGAGCGTGCCGTCGACGATCTTCTTCTTGGCGTAGGCGATCTTGGTGTTGAAGCGCTGCGAATAGCCGATGGTAAATTTCAGGTTGTTGCGCTTGGCAATGGTGATCAGCTCGTCGGCCTCCCACAGCTCCAGCGCGATCGGCTTCTCCAGCATCACGTGCTTGCCGGCGCGCAGGCAGTCGCGGGCGATCGGATAATGGTTCGACTCCGGCGTGGTCGAGATGAACACCACCGAAATGTTGTCGTTCTTGATGATGTCCTGATAGTCGAGCGTCGCGGTGGCGGGCCTGTAGCGCGCCTTCAGCTCCGCCAGTCGATCCGGCTTGATGTCGCAGATGTGGAGCTTGTCCACCAGCGCCGTGCGCGAGAGGGTCTCGACCCGCGTGCCTCCGACCCAACCCACGCCGATGGCACCGACTTCCACTGTCTTCACGCTTCCATCCCCGATTCTTGAAAAATTGCCCTTGGATTTTGATGGGCGCATAACAACCACGCCGGAGCGGGGTCTGCAATGCGTGTTTACGAGGCTGCCTTGAATCCGAACACCCTCGCGGCAAACTGCGGGTAAACCTCGGCGAGTTCCGGGGCGACCGCTTGCCGCATCAGCCTCAAGGTTTCCGCCGACGGCACCGGCGTCACCGGCACCTCGGGCGGGCGGTCGAACTCGAAGCCGGTGTTGACGATCACCTCGGCGAGCGTATGGCCGGGATGCACGCTCTCCAGCCGAAACCGCCGCCGCTCCTGGTCGAACGAGAACAGGCAGCGGTTGGTGATCAGCGCGATCGGGCCGCCGTTGCGGTAGACGCCCTCGTCGCTGCCGCCGGGCGCGCTGACATAGGACACCTTCGGCACCAGCGTGCGCTTGGAATGCTCGGTACGGAACAGGATCACCTTCGGTACGACGAAATAGAGATACGAGGAGCCGAACGAGCCGGGGAAGCGCGCGGTCGGGTGGTCGGGGTCGCCGATGCTGACCAGATTGATGTTGCCCTCGCCGTCGATCTCGCCGCCGGAGAGGAAGAACACATCGATCCGGCCTTGCCCCGCGCAGTCGAACAGCTCGCGCCCGCCGTCGGTCCAGAAGGTGTGCTTCTGGCTGCCGAGCAGCGACACATAGGGCTTGTCGAGGTTCAATTCCCGGCCGCGTGCGCGGGCGAGCAGCGCCGCGGTCGCCGGGATCGGCGAGGCATTGCCGACGGCGATGTGCCTGACGATGCCGATCAGGTCGGCGACCGTCGCAGCCAAGAGCTCCTCGTCGCGGAAGTCAGGCTGCGAGGCGTTCATGGACGTACTTGTCGAGATACTTCGCAAAACCTTCGTCGGTCGCGGCCAGCGCCACGTATTCCTTCAGGTGCTCGGCGTCCCAAGCGTAGTGCTCGGGCAGCGGCAGCGGCCAGCAGCCGCGCTCGGCGACGGCGATGCTCTCCACATAGAAGCCGGGCAGGGTGCCGGCTGCGAGCGTCTTGTCGGCCAGGAGACTGCCGTCGACGATCTTCTCCACCGTGACGATGGTCTTCTCGGACGCGTGCGCCATGGTCACGAGCTCGCGCTGGCGGCCGATCCAGACATTGCCGTCGCGGTCGGCCATCGGCGCATGAAACAGCGCAACATCCGGCTTGATCGCCGGCAGCAGCACGATCGGGTCGGGCGTGTCGTCGCCGTCCTCGAACGGATTGTCGACCACCCTCCAGTCCGGGCGGCGTTTCAGCACGTCCGAGCCGATCAGCCCGCGCAGCGGCATGAACGGCACGCCCTTTTCCGACGCCTGGAACGCGGCGTGCAGCGCCGGGCAGGTGGCGTCTTTCATCCTGATCGAGCCCTTGAGGATCGCGGCGTTGAAGCGCGGCGCGAGCCCGAACTCGCCGAGGCTCACCGCGGACGTCTCCAGGGTCTCGATCGCGCCTGCGCCGATGAGCAGGTCCGCCTGTAAGGTCGAGGTCGGCAGTGCGATCAGATGCAACCTCCTGATGCCGCGCCGGATCAGCGCCCGCGTCGCCTCCATCGGCACGCCGGAGCTTTCGCGTGGCACGGCCAGCACGCAGCCGTCGGTGATGGGCGCGAGCGCGTCGTCGAGGTTTCGGGCGATGGTCGGCATGCGGCGAGTTTATGGGCGTGCGCTGCGCGCGCCAAGTGGGCCTCGTGCCAAAATCCTGCCCACGCTTGAAACGGGGCAGGATTTGGAGAACAACCGCTGCATGCAGACCTTGAAGCAAAAGCTCGCCACCGACCGCTTCGTCATCACCGCGGAGATCGCGCCGCCCGCGACCTGCGACGCCGGCGACCTCGTTACCAAAGCCGCGCCGTTGCAGGGCCTGGCCGACGCGGTCAACGTCACCGACGGCGCGGGCGCCCGCGCGCATCTCAGTCCGGTCGCGGCGGCGGCGATCTTGCTGCAAAACGGCATCGAGCCGATCCTCCAGCTCACCTGCCGCGACAGGAACCGCCTGGCTCTGCAAGGCTCGCTGATGGGCGCCGCGGCGCTCGGCGTCCGCAACCTGCTGTTGCTCAAGGGCGACGATCCCAAGCAGGGCGATCAGCCGGAGGCCAAGCCGGTGTTCGACTACGACACTGCGGCGCTGACCGCGGTGGCGGTGGCGATCCGCGACAAGAACGAGCTGCCGACCGGCAAGAAGGTCGGCGGCCGTGCCGACTTCTTCATCGCCGCGGCCGACGTGCCGATCGATCCGCCGGCCGGCTGGGAGCCGAAGAGCCTCAAGGCCAAGCTCGCCGCGGGCTGCGAGTTCGTGCAGACCCAGTTCTGCATGGATGCGGCGGTGGTGCGCCGCTACATGGCGCGGTTGGCCGAGCATGGCGTGAAGGTGCCGTTCCTGATCGGCATCTCGCCGATCCGCTCGGCGAAATCCGCGCGCTGGATGCGCGAGAAATTGTTCGGAACGATCATCCCCGATGCGACGGTCGCCCGCCTCGAGGTCGCCGCCGATCCGATCGCCGAGGGCCGCACGCTTTGCATCGATCTGATGCGCGAGCTGGCGACCATTCCCGGCGTTGCCGGCGTGCACATCATGGCGCCGGGCAATGAAGCGGCGATCGCCGACGTCATCAAGGAAGCCGGCGGGTTGAAGCGGGCGAAGTAGCATGCTCTCGTGTCCCGGGCGCGGCGCAGCGCGAAGCGGTGCGCCGCAGACCCGGGACCCCGGTTTCTTCCTTGCTGAGACCAAACCGGGATCCCGGATCGCGCTCGCCATAGCGCGTCGAAGACGCGCGTAAACGCGCTTATGGCTCGCTTGTCCGGGGCACGTGCCGAAAGAGCGGCGTCGAAAACGAAAGGCCTGGCACTGCGCCAGGCCTTTCGCACTGCTTGCTTGCCGAAGCTACGACAACGACTGCTTCACCCGGTCCGGCGAGAACGGCACGCGTCTGATCCGCACGCCGGTCGCGTCGAAGATCGCATTGGCAATCGCCGCCGACACCGCCCGGATGCTCGGCTCGCCCGCGCCGGTCGGCGGCAGCTCCGGATGATTGATCAGCGCGAAGTCGACCGTCTCCGGCGTCTCGGTGATGTCGAGGATCGGATAGGTCATCCAGTCGACGCTGGTGACGTTCTTGTTGTCGAACTTCACCTCTTCCCACAACGTGCGGGAGATGCCCTGAACGATGTTGCCCTCGATGCACTTCTCCAGGCCGTCCGGGTTGATGATCTGGCCGCAGTCGTGGCCGACGGTGAATTTCTTCGCCCAGATCTTGCCGGTGGTGCGATCGACCTCGACCTGCGCGATCACCGCGACGCGGGTGCCGTTACGCTGGCAATAGGCGAGGCCGCGGCCGGTCACCTTGTCGCCGGTCTGCCTCCTGTCCGGCGAGGGCCGGGTGTCCCAGCCGAATTTTTTCGCCGCCGCCTCGATCACCGCCCGGTCGCGCGGGTCCTTGACGTGCTTCAGGCGGAATTCGATCGGGTCCTGGTTGGTCGCCGCCGCCACCTCGTCCATGAAGGACTCGCTCGCGAAGTGGATCTGCGGCCCGACCGGATCGCGCAGGTGCGCGCCGCGCAGCGGCGACGAACGGTCGAGCAGCGGCGGGATCGTCTCCCAGCCCATCTTCTTGTTGGCGAACTCGTAGGACTCCGCCGGCACGCCGAAATTCTCGCCTGGCTTCAGCTCGACGCCGAGCGCGTGACCGGCCAGCGTGTCGAGCAACTTGCTGCCGTTGGTGTTGACGTCGATGCGCGAGAACCCCTTGCTCATGAATTCATAGGCGACGACGTTGCCCTGCGCGTCGAGCGCCGCGCGGGCCTTGTGGATCGAGGCGGGGCCCTTCGGGTCCCAGCCGGTGCCTTCGGTGCGCGAATATTGCAGCCGCACCGGCTTGCCGGCCGCCTTGGCCAGCACCGCGCAATCCGCCGCGCAGTCGTCGGCGTCGTTGCGGCCGTAGCAGCCCGGCCCGGGAATCCAGCGCACATGCACGTTGGCGAGCGGAACGCTGAGCTGTGCCGCCAGCCCGAGCTGCACGAAGTGCGTCTTCTGCGAGCCGCTCCAGCAGTCGACCTTGCCGTCGTTGATGGCCACAACCGCACACGCTGGTCCCATGCAGGCGTGCGACTGGAACGGCCATTCGTATTCCGCCTCGACGACGCGTGCCGCGGTCCGGAACGCCTCGTCGACGTTGCCGTTCTGCTTGTCGATCTGGGTCTTGCGCGCCGGCGCCTTTCGGATGTGGTCGTAAAGCGCGTTCTGGTCCGGGAACGGCGGCGCGGCCTGCGACCATTCCACCTTGAGCTTTTCCGCGGCCTTGATCGCGTCCCATTCCTTGTCGGCGACGACGCCGAGGAAGCCCTTGTCCCAGACCACCTTGGCGCCGGGAATGTCCTTGATCGATGCCTCATCGACCTTGACCGGCACCTGTCCGGCAACGGCGGGGCGGATCATCCGGCCGTGCACCATGCCCGGCACCTTGATGTCGGTGCAGAAGTCCTCCTGGGCGAACACCTTCGGCGCCACGTCCTCGCGCTTGATCGGCTTGCCGACGATCTTGTGCTCGGACGGCTTCTTGGGCTGCGCCTTGCCGGGGGCATAGAGCGCGTTGCCCATCTGCTTGTTCCAGTCGAGCTGCACATTGAAGTAGCGGCCGCCGATCAGCTCGGCATAGCTGGTCTTCTTGTCGCGGTTGAACGCCGCGCTCACCGCGCCGTTGACGACGATCAGCTGGTCCGCCGGCGTGCCGAGCTTTTGCGCCGCCATCTCCAGCAGCACGCGGCGCGCTTCGGCCGCGGCCATGCGCATCTGCTTGCCGCCGAACTGGATGCCGGTCGAGCCGGACGCGCCGCCCTGGTTCACGCTGGTCGCGGTGTCGCCCATGTAGACCGTCACCGCCTTGAACGGCACGTCGAGCTCCTCGGCCACCATCTGGCCGATCGCGACGAACAGGCCGTGGCCCATGTCCATCTTGCCGAAGAACGCCGAGACGGTGCCGTCGGCGTTGATCGCGATGTAAGAGGAGAGCTGGTCCGGCGTCAACGGCGGCTTGGTGCCTTGCGCGAACGCCTGGGTCATGCCCGTGAGCATCTCGAGACCGACCGGCGCGCCGATCGAGACCACGAGAGCGCCTCCGCCCATCAGCACCGCGCGGCGGGACAGTTTGGCGGGATTGTCGTGCTTCGTCATGGCAGCCTCCCTCAACCCATCATCGCGGCGGCGCGCTTGACCGCCTTCATGATGCTGACATGGGTGCCGCAGCGGCACTTGATGCCTTCGAGCGCCGACTTGATCTCCGCGTCGGTCGGCTTCTTCTTCTGGGCGAGGAACGCGGCCGCCGTCATGATCCAGCCGTTGATGCAGTAGCCGCATTGCGGCACCTGCTCCTCGACGTAGGCGGTCTGCAGCGGATGCGGCTTGTCGGGGGTGCCGAGGCCGGCGAGCGTCACGACCTTGGCGTCGCCGACCGAGGACACCGGCGTGACGCAGGAGCGCACGGCGTTGCCGTCCACATGCACCGTGCAGGCACCGCATTGCGCGAGGCCGCAGCCGAACTTCGGATTGTTCAGGCCGATGTCGTTGCGCAGCGCGTAGAGCAGCGGCATGTCCGGATCGGCATCGACGCTGTGCGCTTTGCCGTTCACGTTGAGCGTGAATTGGGCCATGTGGCGACCTCCCTCGGTGATGGTTTTTGATTTGGAACGAGACTAATCCAAAGCTGCGGCCGAGGAAACGGGCGCCGTGCAGCGGACGCCGTCAGGTGTCGATTTTGGTGCGGGTCTGCCCTGACGCCTTTTCGAGTACCGTCAGGAATCCATCGATCACGCGGTCGAATTCGCCCGCGCCGATCCGTGCTTCGTGGACGACCTTGTCCTTCGTGCTGCACCATATGAGCCGCCCAACAAGCCGATCCTCGATCAAGAAGCCGTGATGGCCGTCGAAGACCTCGAAGCCGTTGGGGAATACCTCGAAGCCGCCGAAGTGCCGGTTGAGTTCTACGGTCTGCTGGTATGTCGATCCGGGTTCGTCGCCGTAGATCGCCTCGTGCATGACCTCGAAGGCTTCGGCGGCGGGCATCGCCATCAGGCGCGCGTCGATGCGGTCGACGGCATCGCGCAGAATGCCCGGGAACGAGGTCAAGGCGACGGTCAGGGTACAGACCTCGTCATGCCGGCCGTGCCGGCTGATGCGGTGGCCGCCGGCCCAGAGGCTCATGGTGCCATAGAGCCAGTGCTTGTATTCGGGTTCGACCTCTTGCAGCTCGAATTCGACCGCAACGCGTTCGCGCTGGCCGATCAGCGTGCCCATGTCTGCTTATTCATGGCGCCCGGCCTAATCTCCCGTGACGTAACCCAGCGATCGGCACGCGTCGAGCAGGTCGCGCACCTGCTGCTCGCTTACGCCGCGGGTGATGAACACCACGCGGCTCGCCTGGTCCTTGTCCGGCCAGGCCGAAAGCTCCACGGGCGGATGCAGCAGGTGCTGCACCGCCTGGAACACCACCGGGCCCTTGCTGCCCTCGAGATTGAGCAGCCCCTTGATGCGCAGGAGGTCGGGACCGCGCAGCGTGATCAGCGTCTCGATCGCGCGATGGAACACCGGCCATTGCAGCGGCGCGTCCTCGCGCATGACGAAGCTCAGGATGCCGTCGCTGTGCGAGGCCTCGGCAATGAAGCCCGAATGCCGCTCGATGGCGTCGGTCTGTCCGGTGTCGATGAGCACCTTCGGGTCGATGTCGCCCTTCACCGCCACGTCGATCACAGCACGCGGGTTGAGCTCCTTCAGCCGTGCAGTGAGCTTCTTCACCGTCTTGATGTCGGCAAGATCGCTCTTCGACACGACGATGCGGTCGGCGAGGATCGCCTGCTTGCGCGCTTCCGGCGCCTTGTCGAGGTTCTTCAGCCCCGACACCGCGTCGACCACGGCGAGCACCACCTCGATCGCAAACTCGCCGCCGAGCGCGCGATCGGTGGAGAAGGTCTGCAGGATCGGGCTGATGTCGGCGAGCCCGCTGGTCTCGATCAGCACCCGCTCGAAATGCGGGATCTTGTGGCGGTCGCGGTCGGCGACGAGCTTGCGCAGCGCAACCTGCAGATCACTGCGGGTGTTGCAGCAGAGGCAGCCGTTGCCGAGCAGCGTCACCTCGTCGGAGCTCTCGCGCAGCAGCGCGTCGTCGATGCCTTCCGAGCCGAACTCGTTGACGACGAGCGCCGTGCCGCGGCCTTCCGGCGTTTCAAGGAAGCGCCGCACCAGCGTGGTTTTCCCGGCGCCGAGAAAGCCGGTGACGATGATCACCGGCAGCCGCGCGCCGCGCTCGCGCTTCTGCCGCCGGCCGAAGCGGCTGGCGGTTGCGGAGGGGAAGAGGTCGAAGATCGTGTCGTTCATCGTGTGCTTGGCCGGGCAAACGAGCACAGCCATCCGATTCCCCGGGAGCGCCCCGGTGCGTTTAGGAGATCATTAACCACAATCGCGGAATGTTTAATACGAATATGATCGATGCGAAAAAGTCCGGCTTCAAGACCGCAACAATAATGCAAAGCACCCAAGCTGCGCCGGTGGGCCATCACCGTACCGCCGACGCGAACGCCTCCCCCCGATTGCATGAACTTATAAGCTTCGCGGTCGGCGACGTTCAATACGGCGTCGATATCGTCGCGGTCCGCGAAATCAAGGAGTGGTCGAAGGTCACGCGCCTGCCCGATCAGCCGGACCACATGCGCGGCGTCCTCAACCTGCGCGGCGTCATAGTCCCGGTGGTCGATCTGCGCTGCCGCTTCGGGCAGGGCATCACCGACGTCAACCCGGCTCACATTATCATCGTCGTCCAGATCGGCGAGCGTCAGGTCGGGCTTCTGGCCGATCGCGTGATCGACATCGTTTCGCTCGATCCGGACAAGGTCCAACCGGTGCCGACGGTGGACCGGTCGGCAGGCGCCGACTTCTTGTCCGGCCTGATCAGCATCGACGGCGCGCTGATCGCGCTGGTCGATCTCAGCCGCCTGTTGCCCGGCGAACCTGCTTCGGCCGGGGCCCAACCTCCGGCGGCCCGGCCGGCAGCTCAAGTCCGAAACGAATAACAACCGAAAATCATAACTTCTCACTTCAACACTGGAGCCATCCGATGTCGATCCTGGCGCGCTTCCGCGTCCTCACCAAGATTTCCGCGGTCGTGTTCATGCTTTCGGCCATCGCCGTGGGCATCACAGTCCTTGGCGTCAGCTCGCTCAAGTCGATGAGCGAGGCGACGGATCGAATGGAGTCGACCTCGGCCGAGGCGGTGCTGGCGCAGCGCATGTCGGTAAGCCTGCTCGCCATCAACCGCTCCGAGTTTCAGCTTTCGACGGATCCGAGGCCGGAAACCAGGAAGGTCGTTCGCGAGGCGATCGATGCGGAAAGCAAGCGGTTCAACGAGCGGCTCCAGGCCTCCAAGCAGAAGGCCCATGACCCGGCGGTCAAGAGCAAGCTGACGGACATCGAAGCCGACTGGCAGGTCTACCAGAGGGAGCTGGCAGCCACCTTCGCCGCTGCGGACAAGATCACCAACGTCCAGATGTCCGCTGAAATGGATCAACTGCGAAAGGAAGCTTTGGTGAGCGCCGACCTCGCAAACAAGGTGCGCGGCAAGCTGCACGTGCTCGCCAACGATCTCGACAGGGACGTGGCGGGGGTGTCCGCGGCCGCCACCGCAGAATACCTGCGCGTCTCCAAGCTCATGATCGTTGCCGCAGTGATCGGCATCATGTTGGGCGTGCTGTTCGGTGTCATGGTCGGCCAGTTCGGTATCGCCAAGCCCCTGCGCAGCCTCGTCGCGCTGCTTCAGCGGATGGCCAAGGGCGAGGAGGTTGCGGTCACGGGCACCGAGCGCCGCGACGAGGTCGGCGAGACCGCCCGTGCCGTCAACGAGATCAAGGTCATGCTGGCCGAAAGAGCACGCCAGGAGGCCGAAGCGAAGGCTGCGCAGGACAGGCGCACCACAGCCGAGCGCGAAGCCGCTATGCAGAAGATGGCGGAGGAATTCGAGGCCGCAGTGGGCAATATCGTCAAGGCTGCGGTCGCCGGCGACTTCGAGAAGCGCGTCGATCTGCAGGGCAAGACCGGCCTTGTGCTCAACGTCGGCACCTCGATCAATTCGTTGTGCGCGAACATCGGCAAGGCCATGAACGACCTGACGAACATGCTCAACGCGCTCGCGGAGGGCGACCTCACCCAGCGCATCTCCGCGCAGTATCAGGGCAGCTTCGGGACGCTGAAGGACAACGCCAACAAGACGGCGGAGCGCATCAGCGCGACCGTCTCCGATATCAAGTCGGCAGCGCGCGAGGTCACCAACGCGTCGAACGAGATCACCACCAGCACGACCGATCTTTCGCAGCGGACCGAGGAGCAGGCTGCGAGCCTGGAGGAGACCTCGGCTTCGATGGAGGAGATCGCCGCGACGGTCAAGAAGAATGCCGAGAACGCCCAGATCGCCAACCAGTCGGCGGCCGAGACGCGGGAAGTGGCGGGCCGCGGCGGCGAGGTGGTGTCGAAGGCGGTGCAGGCGATGGCGCGCATCGACGAGTCCTCGCGCAGGATCGCCGACATTATCGGCGTGATCGACGAAATCGCCCGCCAGACCAACCTGTTGGCGCTGAACGCCGCGGTCGAGGCGGCGCGCGCCGGTGACGCCGGTCGCGGCTTCGCCGTGGTGGCGTCCGAGGTGCGAAGCCTCGCCCAGCGTTCGTCGCAGGCGGCCAAAGACATCAGCGATCTGATCACGAGCTCCAACGGGCAGGTGAAGGAGGGCGTGGAGCTGGTCAATCAGGCCGGCGTATCGCTTGAAGAGATCGTGGATTCCATCAAAAAGGTTGCGGCGATCGTCTCCGATATCGCGGCAGCCAGCGCGGAGCAGGCCAGCGGCGTCGATCAGGTCAACAAGGCGCTGACCCAGATGGACGAGGTTACGCAGCAGAACTCGGCGCTGGTCGAGGAGAATGCCGCAACCGCGAAGATGCTCGATGGTCAGGCCAAGGCAATGGGCGAACGCATCGCGTTCTTCCGGCTCGACGGTGCGTCGGGGGCGGCGCCGCAGCATCGTCAGCATGGGGCGGCGCGGCACGCCGGATTGGCGGCGTGACGAAAGCTGCAGCTTCAGCCTGCGGCTAAAGCAAAGCCGGCGCGCAACGTGCGCGCCGGCTTTCTTCCGGTTTGGGTTTGAGACTTAGAAATCCATCTCCAGGCAGTACAGCCCGCCGATGTGGCGGTCGACGCAATACACCACCTCGCGCTCGTCGATGAAGACGTCGTTCATCTGGATCGTGCCGGTCGGCGCGCCGACGGGCGCCGGCGGCACGAAGGTCGCGATTTCCTTCGGCTGGTACGGATTGGCAATGTCGAAGGCGCGCAAGCCCCCGTTGAAGAACGTACCCACCACGACCTGGTCGTTCTGCCAGCAGGTCGGCAGCGGTACGTTCTCGTGGATGTTGTGGGCGCCGAACCGGCCGCGTGCCGCATAGGCCTTGTGATCGGGCAGCGGGCAGGTCGCGATCGGCACGAGATTGTTCTCGTCGCGGGCGTCGAGGATCCACACGAGCTTCGGCCAGTCCTTGGCGTTGTTCTCGGTCGACTCGTCGGTCACCAGCATCAAGCCGCGGTCGAACAGCGGCACCACGGTGTGCATGAAGCCGGTGTAGGGCGGCGAGTTGGTCCAGGACGAGATGCGCTTGGGATGCGCCTTGTCCGAGATGTCGAGCACGTGCATGCCGCCGTCGATATAGGCGAGGTAGCAGCGGTCCGGGCGCTGCGGATAGACGTTGCAGTTGTGCGCGCGGTAGCCCTTGTCGAGCGAATGGCGCGGCGGCGGCGGAGCGTTGTCGCCCTGCTTGGTGCCGGGCATGTGCCAGCGGCCGACTTCGGTGGGCTTCGACGGGTTGCGCACGTCGATGATGCGGTAGAACTGGTCGTCCTGCGGATGCGTCGGCACGAAGTCCGGCGAGCTCGACGCCATGTGGACGTATTCGCCGTCGCAGAACCAGAGCTGGTGCACGCCGCGCGAATGCTCGCCCGAGCAGTCGTAGAACGAGATCGAGCGCGGCTTCTCCGGGTTGGAGATGTCGAACAGCTCCATGCCGGCCGGCTGCTGGCCCTTCTTCTGGGTCTGGTAGGCCACCGCCATGATGTTCCCGCAGGTCTCCAGGGAATTGGAGCGCATGTGGTTGGTCGGCAGGTCGGTCTGGCAGATGACCTTGGGCTTGCGCGGGTCGGACACGTCGACCGCGGTGAAATTCTTCGGCGCGCTCTCGTGGGCCAGCCAGATGACGCGGCGGCCGTCGGGGGCGATCTGCACCGACATGCCTTCGCCCATGCCGCCGAACCCTTGAAGGGTATGATGGGAGAGCAGCTTGAAGTTCCAGGTGACGGTGCCGTCGGCCTTCATGCGGCCGGCGCCGTTGTTGACGGCCGGCTTCTTGACGGCCGTCGCCTTCTTCGCGGTCTTCTTCGCAGCTTTCGCCTTCATCGGCTTTTTCTTGGCAACCGGCTTTTTCGCAACCTTCTTCTTGGCACGCTTCATAAGCTTCTCCCCTTAAGCGGACGGACCGCGTGGGCGACACGTTTAGCGTGTTTCGTGCGGCGAGGGGAGGCCCCAAGCGCGGTCAGGCTCGCATGCCTCTCCGGCGTTCCCCGCGCGCGGTGCAGCGGGTAGCGAAGCGGAGCGTTGCGCCGCAGACGCGGGGTCCCGATTTGCTGCAACAAGAAACCGGGGTCACGGGTCTGCACCGCATCACCACAAGCGCGTGACGTGCGTCTTGGCGCGCTATGGTGTTGCGGTGCGCCCGGGACACGAGCGGCGAGAATTGCCTGTTTTGCGGTCAGGAGCCGCTTTGTGCTTTGTCCATGAAGTCGGTCCGAAGCACCTTCTTGAAGTCCGGTATCGCCGAAATCTTCTTTTCCTGCAGCAGCACCTCGGCGTGCTTGGTCATGTACGGGACCAGGTCCTTGGGGAAGCCCGGATCGACCGTGACGCGGCCCATGGCGGTCGCGAAGGTTTCCGGCTTCATGGTGTAGCCCTTGGAGGTGAAGAACGAATAGATCACGTCCGACACCTTCTTCGGGTTCTCCTTGAAGTCGCGCTTCACGTCGAGCCAGGCCTTGAGATAGGCGACCACCGCATCGGGGTGCTTCTCGACGAAGTCCGGCGTCGCCGCCATGAACACCGGCACGTTGTCGTATTTCTCCAGGTTGACGACGATGGTGCCGATTCCCTCCGCCTCGGTGATCGCGTTGTAGGGCTCGATATTCACCATGGCGTCCACGGTCTTGGCCGTCATCGCCGCGATCATGTTGTCGACGTTCATGCGGACTTCCTGGAAGTCACCCTTCTTCAGTCCGTTGGCCGGCAGGACCTGATCGACGAAGATGTTGCCGATCGACGAGCCGGTCTGGTTGGCGATCTTCTTGCCCTTCAGGTCGGATACCTTGGTGATGCCGAGATCCTTGCGCACGACCAGCGCGCCCGTTGCGCCGACGGTCTCGATCTGGGCGATGGCGACGAGGCCGCCCTTGTCATGGCCGATCAGCAGCGACGGCCCGGCGTAGGTGCCCATGTCGACCTGCCGCGCCACCATCTGCTGCATGGTGAGGTTGCCGGACGGCACCGCGAAGTCTTCGGTCTTCAGGCCACGCTTCTCCAGGTAGCCGGACTTCATCAGGTAGTAGGTCGGCATGCCCCAGATGTTGGTCTGGTAGCCCTGGCGGATCGTCGTGGTGGCTTGCGCTGCGGCGATGCCGCCGAAGCCTGCCGTCAGTGCCGTGGCCCCGGTCGCGGCCAGGACGTGGCGGCGGGTGAGCCCATCCCGTTTGATCGTCATGTCGCGTTCTCCCTCACGTCTGTTCTGTAAGTCCCTGGTCACCAACCCAATTGGCGTCACTCCTGCTGCAATCCGAATTCGCGGATTGTAGCCGCAACGTCATCCAGCGTCTGTGCGATGACTTGCCCCAGTTCCGCGGGTGTCGAGGCCTCCGGCAGCGAGCCGCCCTTTTCGATCAGCTCGCGGTAGTCCGGCGTCGCCACGATCGAGACGATATGGCGGTTGAGCTGGCTGACGATGGCCGGCGGTGTGCCTTCGCGCGCGCAGATGCCGAGGAAGCCATAGCGCACGTAGTCGATGCCCTTTTCCTTCAGCGTCGGTACGTCGGGCAGGCCGTTGAGCCGCGCGGGACTGGTGACGCCGATGATCTTGAGTTGCTTGGCCTGGTGCGGCGGCACGACGGCGATGGTCGGCGACACGTAGAAATGCACCCGGCCGGCGATCAGGTCCGGCATGACCTGCGAACCGGTGCGGAACGGGATGCGGTTCATCGAGATGCCCGCGAGCCGTTCGAACTGCCGCGCCATGATCTCCTGCGCCGAGCCTGCGCCGAGCGTGCCGTAGCTCACCTCGCCCGGCCGCGCTTTGGCATAGGCCAGCAGCTCTTCGACCGTGTTGGCGGGGACCGCATTCGAGAGTGCAAGGCCGTAGTAGTACTTGGCGATCAGCGAGACCGGCGCGATGTCCGACAGCTTGAAGCCCGGGTTCTTGTAGAGCACCGTGTTGATCGACTCGAAGTGCGTGCAGAGCAGGAGGTTGTAGCCGTCGGCCGGCTGCGCCAGCACGTCGCGGGTCGCGAGCATGCCTGCCGCGCCGGTCTTGTTTTCGACGATGATGCGCTGGCCGAGCAGGTTGCCGAGCTTGTCGGCGATGAAGCGGGCCGGGATGTCGGTCGGCCCGCCGGCCCCGAAGCCGACGACGAGGCGGACCGGACGGGACGGATAGCTGTCCTGCGCGGTTGCGGGCGCGGCGGGCAACATTGCCGCCGCGCCCACGATGCCGGCAATGATACTCCGCGTTATTCCGGGGCGGCGCCATAAGCGCGTGTACGCGCTTGCGGGCGCGCCCCGGAATGACCGCGGAGAGAGTTTCATTAATGCGTCTCCTGTCCGAGCTGACGCAGAAGCTGTTTCTGGTAGTCGAGGAATTCGACGCTCAGCGGATCGCGCGGCCGCGGCAGCGCGATCGGCACCTCGACCTTCACCCGGCCCGGATGCGGCGTCATCACCACCACGCGATCGGCGAGATACACTGCCTCGGCGACGTTGTGCGTCACGTAGATCACCGTCTTGCGGGTCTCGCGCCACACGTCGGCGAGGAGTCGCTGCATGTCGTCGCGCGTCAAAGCGTCGAGCGCGGCGAACGGCTCGTCCATCAGCAGCACCGCGGGATTGTAGGCGAGCGCACGCGCGATCGCGACCCGCTGCTGCATGCCGCCGGAGAGGTGGTGCGGATAGGAGTTGGCGAATTTCTCGAGCTTGACCAGCGCGAGCTGCTTGCGCGCCGTCGCCTCGCGTTCCTGCTTGCCCACGCCCTTCATCTCGAGGCCGAAGGCGACGTTGCCCAGCGCCGTACGCCACGGAAACAGCTGCGCGAAATCCTGAAACACCACGCCGCGGTCCTGGCCGTAGCCGGACACCGCCTTGCCGGCGATCCTGATCTCGCCGCCGGTCGGAGGAAGAAAGCCGGCGATGATGTTCAGCAGCGTGGACTTGCCGCAGCCCGAGGGGCCGACGATGCAGAGAAACTCCGACTGCTCGATGTTGAAGCTTGCCCTGTCGACGCCGGTCACCTGGCCGGCCGGCGTGTCATAGACCAGCGACACGTCGCGGATTTCGATATGCGCCATTCGTCCCGAACCCGTTCCCGCCCCGAATTTTCTTATGCCCTTGCAGCCATTATGCCTGCTTTTTGCATAGGTGAAACACTGGCTTTCAGTGTCGCAGGGGTTCCGATTCGGTGTAACCTTTGGGCAAGCGGCCCGGTGGGCCGAACCGCCATCACGCTATGGAGGGGACCCGATGGGACCTCAAGCTGCCGCCAAAAACGACGACAAGATCACCAGCCAGATGACGCTCTCCGAGCGTGCCGATCATCTCGAGGAGCAGATGATGCACGATCTCGAGCGGGTCGTGACCAAATCGGTGCTGGCGAACCTGATGGACGGCCGGGTGGAGATGTCCGGCGGCGCAGCGCTGCAGTCCAAGTACCCCGGCAAGTATTTCAACATGGGCGAAGACCCGCGGCTGCCCAAGATGCCGGACAAACCGACGCTGCTCGACTACTTCAAGTGCCGCTTCGCCTCGACCAACCACCTGCTGCAAAGCGGTGCGCTGGCGCTCAAGGCCGGCCACAGCGAGAAGGTGGTGCTGGCGTGCCTCCTGCACGACATCGCGGTGGTGAGCTTCATCCGCTGCGACCACGGCTACTGGGGCGCGCAGATGATCGCGCCCTATGTCGACGAGGAGGTCAGCGAGGCGATCCGCATGCATCAGGCGCTGCGGTTCTTCCCCGACGAATCGATGGGCTACAAATATCCCGACATGTACCTGAAGTACTTCGGTCCGGACTACAAGCCGGAGCCCTACATCGTCGAGGAGTACAAGCGCGCCCGCGACAGCAAGTACTACGAGACGTCGCGGCTCATTTGCGTGAACGACGTCTACGCCTTCGACCCCAATGCCCAGGTCAACCTCGAGGCGTTCGAGGACATCATCGGCCGCAACTTCAAGCAGCCGAAGGAAGGCTTGGGCTGGGACAACAGCCCATCCGCGCACATGTGGCGGACCATCATGTGGCCGACGCGGTTCCTCTAGAGATCGCCGTTCCTTTAAGGAATAGAGCGGGGCGGGCTCAGAGCCCGCCCCAAGTCTTTTCGCCCAAGTCTTTTGGCGCCGAGTCCTTGGCGCCGAGTCCTTGGCGCCGAGTCCTTGGCGCCGAGTCCTTGGCGCCGAGTCCTTAGCGCCGAGTCCTTAGCGCCAAGTCCTTAGCGCCAAGTCTTTTCGAGCACCCTGAGCCAGTTGCGACAGCAGAGCTTCTCGATCAGCGGCTCGCCGTAGCCGCGCTTTCGCATCGCTTCGACAAGCACCGGAAGGCCCGCGGCATTGCCGAGTCCTTTCGGGACCATGGCGCCGTCGAAATCCGATCCAAAGCCGACATTGTCCTCGCCGGCGTGCTTGAGCATGTGCTCGGCGTGATCGATCACCAGCTCGACCGGTGTGTCGCGGTCCTGGCGCCCATCCTCGCGCAGGAAGCTCACCGCAAAGTTTACGCCCACCATGCCATCGGTTTCGCGGATCGCCGCCAATTGCCGGTCGGTGAGATTGCGCGAATGCGGGCTGAGCGCGTGGGCGTTGGAGTGGGTGGCGACCAGCGGCGCGTCGCTCCGCTCGGCGACGTCCCAGAAGCCCTTTTCGTTGAGGTGCGAAAGGTCGATCAGGATCTTCAGCCGGTTGCAGTTGTGCACGAGCTCCTTGCCGAGATCGGTCAGGCCCGGCCCGATGTCGGGAGATGATGGGCAGCGAAACGGCACGCCATGCCCGAAGGCGTTCGGCCGGCTCCACACCGGTCCGAGCGAGCGAAGCCCCGCCTGATGCAGCACGTCGAGGGTCTCGAACTCCGGGTCGATCGCCTCCGCGCCTTCGATATGCAGGACCGCGGCCAGCACGTTGTGATCGACGCAATGCCGGATGTCCTTCACGGTGCGGCAGATGCGAAGGCGCCCCTCCGCTTCGCGTTCGATCCGAACCAGGATCGACGCCATGCTCCACACCGCGGTTTGCGCGGTCGCAAGATCGAGCGGTGGCGGCAACGGCGCGCCGGGAGCGGTGTCGAGGACCGGTGGCTCGTCCTTGCCGCGCCCAGCCGTGTTCCGGGGCGAGGGGACGAAGATCGCAAACAGGCCGCCGGCGAAGCCGCCCTGCCGCGCCATCGGCAGATCGAGCTGTCCCTTGCCTTCGCCGTCGAGGAACGCGCGCGGCGCGTCGGGCCCCTTGCGCTTCCACAGGCGCAGCAGCGCGTCGTTATGTCCATCGAAGATCGGCACCGGCCGGGATGAGCTCATTGCAAAGTCCAGGTTAAACGATGGAACCGATGGGCGAAGCAGGGGATTTGGTCAAGGAGGGGCGTCGCGCCATGAAATTGCGGCCGTCGCCGGTATTATCAAGGCCGCTGGGTTGAGCCGGAAGGACGTTGCAGGCCGGCCTCGCGCAATGCGATAATCCTTAGATATCTAACCATTGGAAACAGGCCCGGAGCTTCCAGTGTCCACGCTCACCGCATTCGATCGCCTCGCCGAGCTCGACCGCCGCAACGTCGTCGATGTCGATCTCGGCAGCGACGAGTTCAAGGCCAACGCCCACGCCCACATGGCCGAATGGGCGCGCCGCCCGCCGTTCTACGTGCTCGGCAAAGGCCCGCCGCAGGTCGTGGTCGGCCGCTACGCCGACGTGCACAAGGTGTTCTCCGACACCGAAACCTTCGCCTCCGAGATGCCCAAGGGGCCGGGCTGGGAGCAGTTCCACAAGTTCATGGATGCGCAGTTCATCACCCAGATGGACGGCGCCCAGCATGCGCGGCTTCGCCGCCTGCTGATGCCGGCATTCTCTTCGCGCCGGATCGAGCAGTTGCAGGCCAGCATCGCGACGATCATCGAAAGGATGCTCGACAGGATCGAGGCAAAAGCGCCGAGCTTCGACGCCATGAAGGACCTCGGCGCAAACCTCGTGGTGGATGCGCTGCTCGAGGCCATGATCAACATGGATTCGAGGCGGAAAGCCATATTCGTCGCGTTCCACGACGTGTTGCCGGCGACCACCTACACCAAGCCCGGCGAGCCGTTCCCGGAAGCGTGCCGGACCGCCATGCAGCGCGTGATGGAGGAGATCGAAGTCATCATTCAGGAGCGGCGGGTCAAGCCGCATTCCGACTTCATCAGCGATCTGGTCAACGCCCGCGAGGCCGGCGACAAGCTCACCGACAAGGAGCTGTTCGATCAGATCTTTGGCCTCGCCGGCGGCTCGCTGTCGGCCACCAGCCGCGCGGCCGGCGGCGCGCTGCTGCTGCTCTACACCCACGACGACCAGCGGCAGCAGTTGATCGACAACCCCGATCTCATTCCGGATGCGCTCGAAGAGTGCCTGCGTCTCGGCAGCAACGGCTATTTCACCTTTCCGCGGGTCGCCACCAAAGACACCGAGGTCGGCGGCACGCGCATCCTCAAGGGCATGGTGGTGCGGCCGTCGCCGCTGTCGCCGAGCTACGATCCGGACGTGTTCCCCGATCCGCTGCGCTTCGACATCCACAGGAAGCCCAAGCGCATCCTGTCGTTCGGCGCAGGCCCGCATCACTGCATCGGCAACATCCTCGGCCGCACCGCCATCGGCACCGCGATCAAGCGCCTGCTGGCGCGCTTCCCGAAGGCGCGCCTGGCCGACCCCAACTTCACGCCGGTCTATCGCGGCGCGGTCGGCGAATTGCGATTGCAAAGCCTGCCGATGGTGACGCACTGACGCTGACCGCCGCGTGGCAACACCGGCGCAATAACAGTCCGGGGGAACGCTATGACGCTGCGGTCTGCGTTGCTTGTCCTTGCCGCGCTCGCGCTCTCGACTGCGGCGGAGGCCCAGGCGCCCTATCCGAGCCAGGCCGTCCGCATCGTCGTGCCTTATGCGCCCGGGGGCGTGCCGGACACCGTCGCGCGTTTCGTTGCCGCCAAGCTGCAGGCCCGCATCGGCCATTCGGTGGTGGTGGAGAACCGCGCCGGCGGCAACGGCAGCGTTGCGGCCTCGGCCATCGCCGCGGCCCCCGCCGACGGCTACACCCTGATGGTCACCGACAGCGCCATGCTTTCGGTCAATCCGCTGTTCCTCACCCAGCTCTCCTACAATCCGCAGAAAGATTTCGTGCCGGTCACTCTGCTCGCGCGTGCGCCGATTTTCCTCGCCGTGCATTCGGACGTGCCGGTCACGAACCTGGGCGAGTTCGTCGACTACGTTAAGGCGCGGCCCGGACAGCTCACCTACGGCTCCGCGGGCGTCGGCAGCACACATCACCTGACCATGGCGGCGATGAATTCCGCGCTCGGACTCAACATTACGCACGTGCCCTACCGTGGCAGCGGTCAGTCTGTGCCCGCGCTGCTCGGCGGGCATGTGCAGGCGCTGTTCTCCGCCTATCCGTCGCTCAAGGGCGCGGTCGAGACCAACCGCGTGAAGCTCCTTGCCACCAACGGCGCGCAACGCTCGCCGCTCGCGCCGGACGTGCCGTCGCTCGCCGAGATCATTCCGGGATTCGACCTGATCACGCTGATCGGGATGTATGCCCGCGCCGGAACGCCGTCCGCGGTGGTTGAAAAGATCGCGGCCGAAGCCATCGCGGTCGTGAAGGAGCCCGACGTGGTGCCGCAATTTGCGGCCCTCGGCATGGAGCCGGCAGGCGAGGGACCGACCGCCTTTGCCAAGACCATCGACGCCGAGATCGCGCGCGTCACCAAGGTCGTCGAGAGCGCCGGTATCAAGCCGCAGTGACGCCAAGGCGGACTTGCTGCTACAACAGCGGCGAGAAAACTGATCTCGAGGGAAACGCCATGATCCGCCGCGCCGCCGCAGCCTTTGCTGCGCTTCTTGTCCTGCCGCTGTTTGCCGTGCCGCTCCCTGCGCAGGCGCAGGGGCAGTATCCAAGCCAGCCGATCAAGCTGATCGTGCCTTACGCGGCCGGCGGCCTGCCGGACACCACGGCGCGCATCGTCGGCACCCGCCTGCAGGAGAAGATCGGCCAATCGGTCGTGGTCGAGAACCGGCCGGGCGGTGCGGGCAGCGTCGCGGTCTCGGCGCTCAATACCGCGCCCGCCGACGGCTATACGCTGATGGTCACCGACGGCGCGACCGTCACCATCAATCCGGCGCTGTTCAAGTCGCTGTCCTATACCGCCAAGGACGTGCCGGGCGTGGCGCTGCTCGGCCGCGCGCCGCTGTTCCTGGTCGTGCACGCCGACGTGCCGGTGAATTCGCTCAAGGAGTTCATCGATTACGCGAAGGCCAATCCGGGCAAGGTGAACTACGGCTCCTCCGGCGTCGGCAGCGCGCATCATCTCTCCATGGAGGCGATGAAGGCCGCGCTCGGCCTCAACATGACGCACGTGCCGTATCGCGGCACCGGCCAGTCGGTGCCGGCGCTGCTCGGCGGCCATGTGCCGGTGATCTTCTCGGCTTATCCGTCGCTCGCCGCCGCCATTGCCGACAAGCGGGTGAAGCTTCTCGCGACCAACGGTGCGCAGCCGTCGCCGCAGGCGCCGGACGTGCCGCCGATCGCCTCGATGATCCCAGGCTTCGATCTTGCGACCATGGTCGGCGTTTTCGCCCGGGCCGGCACGCCGTCCGCGGTCACCGACAAGATCGCAGCCGAGGTGATCGCCGTGGTGAAGATGCCCGAGACGCAGAAGCAGCTTGCGGCGGCCGGCATCGAGCCGGCCGGCGAGGGGACCGCGGCGTTCCAGAAATATCTCGCCGCCGAGGCCGATCATGTCGGCAAGGTGATCGCGACCGCCGGAATCAAGGTGGAATAGAGCGGCCGGCAAGAAGCCAAATGGGAATGCGATGGGACTGCGCGAATGATTCCATGACCTGATCGGAGAGCGGCATGACCTGGGTTGTTCGGACTGCAGCTTTTGTTTTCGTGGTTGCAGTGGGGCCGTTTGCAGCCCACGCGCAGAACTATCCAAACCGTCCGATCGTCATGGTCGTGCCATTCGCCGCCGGCGGCACCTTCGACGTCATGGGCCGCATCATGGCGCCGCGCATGAGCGAACTGCTCGGCCAGCAGGTTGTGGTCGAGAACACGACAGGGGCGGGCGGCATCATCGGCGTGCATCGCGTGATGAATGCCCCGCCCGACGGCTACACCCTGCTGCTCGGCTCGACCGGCACCCACGCCTATAACCAGACCATCTACAAGAAGCGGCGTTACGATGCGGTGACCGATTTTGCGCCGGTCACGTTGTGGTCCGAGCAGCCGATGGTGCTCGAGGCGCGCAAGGACCTTGCCGCCAGCACCATTCCGGAGTTCGCCGCGCTGTTGAAGTCGAACGGCGCGAAGATGCAGTACGGCTCGGCCGGCGCGGGCTCCACCACGCATCTGGCCTGCTCGCTGCTCAACTCAGAGATCGGCGTCAACGTCACGCACGTGCCCTATCGCGGCTCGGCGCCTGCGGCCAACGACCTGATCAGCGGCCAGATCGATTATCTCTGCGGCAACCTCGGTGCGGCGGCTCCGCTGATCATAGGCAAGCAGGTGAAGGCGATCGCGGTGCTGTCCAAGGCCCGCTCGCCGCTGATGCCGGACCTCGCCAGCGCCCACGAGCAGGGGCTGAAGGACTTCGACGTCACCACCTGGACCGCGTTCTTCCTGGCCAAAGGCACACCCAGGCCGATCGTCGACAAGCTGAACCAAGTCACCCACGCGACCATGGAAACGCCGCTGGTCAAGCAGCGCATGCTGGAAAGCGGCGTGACCGGCGTGAGCCCCGAGCGGCGATCCCCCGAATACCTCGCGAAGTTCGTCGCCGACGAGGTGGCGCGCTGGGAAGGCCCGATCAAGTCCGGCGGGCTTCAGGTCGACTGATCGTGGTCGGCTGACCCGAACGCGAAGGATGCGAGCGCCGGGCTGACAGTGCCCGGCGCCACGCCTTGGAGCATTTCCGGCGACGTGTGCAGCGGTTTGCCGTAAGGCGACCAAACAAAGCGGGCTGGAGCCGTTCCCGATTCCGTAGGAACGGGAGCGGCTCCAGGAGGTCCTATTGCGTCGCCTGTGTGAAGATCGACTTCGGAATCATCCCGTGGATGCCCTTGGTGCCGTCCACCACCTGTGTGACGTGATAGTCCACGGCCACGCTCGCGATCATGTAGGCCTCCTCGCGCGTCAGATGCGGAAAGCGCTGCACGATGAAGTCGATGGTCTCGCGCACCGCGATCTTCATCCCCTCGTCGAGATCGACATGCAGCCCCATCACCATCCAGTGGGTCGGCGTCTCCGCCCGCGGCCAGCGCAGCTTCATGTCCTTGCGGACGATGAACTGGAACTTGCCGCGCATGCCGGTCTCGATGGCGGTGAGATCGACCTCGCCATGGCCCTGGGCGGCATGGGCGTCGCCCGCCGAGAACAGCGCGCCCGGCGCATGCACCGGCATGAACAGCGTCGTGCCCGCGATCAGGTCCTTGTTGTCCAGGTTGCCGGCATGCACGCCGGGCGGGCCGCTGCTGATCCGGCCGGAGTCGGGTGCGACGCCCATGATGCCGAAGAACGGCCGGTTGACCGGCACCACCACGCCGCGCGCGACCTGCGCGGTCTTGGCCTTGCGGTCGATCGGAATGATGCGGCTCCAGAGCGCCGGAAATTCATCGGGCAGCGTTCCGGCATAGGGACGCTGGCGGTTGAAGCCCCAGTCCAGGGCCAGCTCGACGTCGAGGATGCGCACCTCGAGAACGTCGCCCGGCATCGCGCCGCGGATCTCGATCGGGCCGGTCAGCACGTGCGGCCCGGGGCCGCGGTCCTGCACGGTGCGGTAGATGTCGCGCTGATATTGCGGGATTGCGGAAGGCGGCACCACGCCGGACGCTTCGATCACCGAAGGCACGATCGAGGCCGCGCTCTCGATCGTGACGATGTCGCCGGAATCGATGCTGAGGACCGGCTTCAGCGTCGCCAGGAAGTGGCCGATGTGCACGGTCTGCGGTGTTGGCAGAAGCGTGTGTTCGGCTGCAGTCGGTGATGTTGTGGACGCAGCGAGCAGACCTGCGGCGGCCAGCACGAGCCGCGTTTGACGAAAACGATCATATGCGCTGTACATGATTGACGCCCCCTTGATGGCCCTGGTTCGCGTCAGAACCAGCGGCGATAAGAACGGAAAAAGGATAGCAAGCGTGCCGGTCGTTCCAAGCCTGGAAAGCGGCCGGGCCATGCTGAACGAATAGGCGTGCCATGCGTTGCGACTCTCATGTCCACATTGTTGGACCTTGCGACAGTTATCCGCAGGTGCCAGACCGCACCTACCTGGCGGGTATCGCAAGCGTCGCCACGTTGAAGCGGCTCGGCGCGCCGCGCGGCATCGCGCGCTTTGTCGTTGTGCAGCCGAGCTTCTATGGCGCCGACAACTCCGCCACGCTTGATGCGCTCGATGAGCTCGCCGGCCACGGCCGCGGCGTTGCCGTCATCGATCCCAGGGCGACGTCCGCCGAAACCCTTGCCGCGTTTCACCGCCGCGGCGTGCGCGGGCTCCGCATCAATCTCTACAGCCCGATCAAGGCGCCGGGTGGCGACACGCTCGAAGCCGCATTTGCCGCGACCGCGGCCGCCGCGCGCGTGCACAACTGGCATGTGCAGGTGATCGCGCCGCTGCAGGGACTTCTCCCCAACGCCGACGTGCTTGCGAAATCGCCGGTGCCGGTGGTGATCGACCACTACGGCCTTTACGGCGACAAACGCCCCGGCAGTCCCGAGGGCCGCCGCCTGCTCGAGCTCGTCCGCCTGCCGCATGTCTGGGTGAAGCTCTCGGCGCCGTACCGCCACGACCGCGGCCCGCTCAACATGATCCCGGACCGCGAATGGATCGCGGCGATGCTCGACGCCGCGCCCGACCGTTGCGTCTGGGGCAGCGACTGGCCGCATCCGCCGCATCATGACGACCAGAAGGGCGCGAACCTCGAAGCGCCGTATCGTCCGCTATCCTACGAAACGCTGGTCGACGAATTCCTTGCCGCGTTGCCGTCGCAGGACCTCGTCGGGCGCGTCATGAGCGACAACCCGGCGCGGCTCTACGGCTTCTAGCCCACTGGACAGCGCCAAGGCAGCCGCCGACAATCGACTTGGGAGGAATCCGTAGAATGTCTTTTCGTTTCGCTCTTGCTGCTGCTGTTATCGCGCTGTCGGCCGCTGTTCCGGCGGAGGCGCAAACCTTTCCGACCAAGAACATTCATATCATCGTCGCCTACGCCCCCGGCGGAACCGGCGACATCGTCGCGCGCCTGATCGCGCCGCCGCTCGGCGCGGCGCTCGGCCAGAACGTGGTGATCGAGAACCGCGCCGGCGCGACCGGCTCGATCGGCACGCAGGCCGTGGTGTCGGCGCCCGCCGACGGGCACACGCTGCTGATGGGGCAGACCGGCGAGATTTCCATCAACAAGCACTGGATTCCCAACCTCTCCTACGACGCGCAGAAGGACCTCGTGCCGATCGCGCTCGCCTCGGTGGTGCCGCTCGCCCTCGTCGTGCCGGCCAAGGCGCCGTATTCGACCATCGGCGAGCTTGCGAAAGCGCTCGCCGAAAAGAAGCCGCTTACCTTCGCCTCGGCCGGCACCGGCACGCCCGGCCACTTCGCAGGCGAGTTCTTGAAGCTCCGCGCCAAGGCCAACCTGACGCACGTGCCCTACAAGGGCGCAGGTCCCGCGCTCAACGACCTGATCGGCGGCCACGTCGACATGTACTTCCCGGGCTTCCCGGCGGCGACGCCGTTGCTCAAGGCCGGCACGGTGAAGCTTCTCGCGGTGTCGTCGGCGAAGCGCTCGAGCGCCGCGCCGGAAATCCCGACCGTCGCCGAGGCCATCAACGACCCGAATTTCGATCTGACGCTCTGGCAGGGCTTCTTTGCGCCGGCCGCGACCCCCAAGCCGGTGGTCGAGCGCCTGACCACCGAGATCAACAAAATTCTCGCCTCGTCGGAGATGCAGGCGAAGCTTCGCGAGGCCGGAGCCGACGTGCGGATCGGTTCGAGCGAGCAGTTCTCAGCCTTCGCGAAAGCGGAAAGCGACAAGTACGCCCAGATCATCAAAGAATCGGGCGTGAAGCCGGAATAGTTGTTCGCAGATAGGGGAATGGCATGAATCGTCGTATCGCACTCGGCCTGCTCGCGTCGCTGGCGCTCATCGCGCAGCCGGAGCTTGCCGCAGCCCAGGCGTTTCCGGGCAAGCCGGTCAAGTTCATCGTGCCGTTCCCGGCGGGCGGCATCAACGACATCCTCGCCCGCATCGTCGCCGACAAGCTGCAGGCGAAATGGGGCCAGCCCATCATTATCGAGCAGAAGACGGGTGCCGGCGGCAACATCGGCGCTGATCTCGCGGCGCAGGCCGAGCCTGATGGCCACACGATCTTCGTCACCGCGCCGGGCCCGCTCGCGATCAACGGCAGCCTCTACAAGAAGCTGACCTACAAGCCGGAAGACTTCGTGCCGCTGACGGTGATTGGTGGCGTGCCGAACGTCGCGATCGTGAAGAAGGAGCTGCCGGTCAATTCGCTCAAGGAGCTGGTCGCGCACATCCGCGCCAATCCCGGCAAGGTCATCTATGGCAGCCAGGGCAATGGCGCGACGCCGCACCTCACCGCCAACATGTTCATGAACATGACCGGCACCGACATGGTGCATGTGCCGTATCGCGGCGAGGTGTTCGTGCTTCAGGACATGCTCGGCGGCCGTGTCGATCTGTTCTTCGGCAACGTCTCGGCGGCTCTCCCGCAATGGCGTGACGGCAAGGTCAAGGTGCTGGCGGTGCTCGACAAGACGCGCGCGGCGCAGATGCCGGACGTGCCGACCACGGCCGAGGCAGGCATGCCCGATCTGGTTTCGACCGGGTGGTTTGCGGCCGCCGCCCCGCCGAAGATGGCTCCTGCGTTGCGCGACCGCATCGCCGCCGATTTCATCGAAGTGATGAAGATGCCGGACGTGCAGCAGAAGATCCGCAACACCGGCGTCGAGCCGGTCGGCGGCTCGCCGGCCGAGACCGCGGCGTTTATCAAGGCCGAGGCGCAGCGCTGGGGCGAAGTCATCAGGAAAAACAACATCGTCGTCGATTAGCGGGCGCCTTGGAGGCGCTGCGACCGGCTGTGTCCACAACGCCACAGCCGGACATATCTTGCAGGCGAAGGTGGATTTCTGCGGATGTGCCCGGGCCGAAACTTGCGGCCGTGGCCGGCACCTCGCTACGATTTGGCGATCCTCATAGAAAAGAAAAAAGGTTGGCTGGGATGCGTAAGCGAATTGCAGCTCTCGTTGCTATTGTCGCCAGCGTCGGCGCTGCTCACCCGGCATTGGCCGCCGATATCCCGGCAAGAGCGCCGGTCTATAAGGCGCCCGCTGCGGTCGTGGCCTACAGCTGGAGTGGGTTCTACGTCGGCGGCAACGCGGGCGCGGCGTGGCAGCGAAGCTGCTGGCTCTTCCTCGATCCTCCGACCGACGAGGGCTGCCACAGCGGCACCGATGTGGTTGCGGGCGGCCAGCTTGGCGTCAATTGGCAGACGGGAAACTTCGTGTTCGGTCTGGAAGCCTCGGGCAACTGGGCGAACCTGAAAGCCGGCAGCGTCAGCACCGGCTTCCCGACGTTCACCAATGAGACGCGGACCAATGCCATTGGCCTGTTCACCGGTCGCGCCGGCGTGGCGTGGAGCAATACGCTGGCTTACGTGAAGGGCGGCGCGGCGCTGACGAACAACGAATATACGGCGTTCGTGACGGCAACGCCGTCACCCACCTCCATCACCGATACGCGGTGGGGATGGACGGTCGGCGGCGGTCTGGAATACGGCTTTGCGCCGAACTGGTCGGCCGCGGTCGAGTACAACTACATCGACACGGGCGCGAAGGACGAAGGCGTCTCGGGCATCGACGTATTCGATCGGATTACCCAGCGCATCCACATGGCGACACTGCGCGTGAACTATCGCTTCGCGCCGTGGATCTGGCGCTGATCTCGGCCAAGCCTACGGTGTCTTCGGCGTCCACTTCGCCGCCCGCTTTTCCTTGAACGACGCCAAGCCTTCCTCCGCTTCCGCCGACTGCCGCTTCGCCGCGTGGCTCTCCACCAGCCGCAGGAACGCTGCGGTGCTGAGGTCGCCGAACGCGTCCTTCAGGATCAGCGCCTTGGTCTGCGCGACGGCTTCGGGCCCGTTGTCGAGCACGTGTCCCACCACGCGCTCGCCCGCCGCGGCAAGTTCGGCCAGCGGCACCACCTCGTGCACCAGCCCGATCCGCCGCGCCTCCTGTGCGTCGAACCGCTCGCCGGTCAGCGCATAGCGCCGCATCTGCCGCACCGCGATCGCGTCGTTGAGCTGCGGCACGATGATCGCCGCGGTCAGCCCCCAGCGCACCTCGGCGATCGAGAACACGGCGTTGTCGGCCGCGATCACCACGTCGCAGGCCGCGACCACGCCGGTGCCGCCGCCGAAGCAGCCGCCCTGCACCAGCGCAATGGTCGGCACCGGCACGAGATTGAGCCGCTGCACCGCCTCGGCGGTGGCGCGCGAGACGCGGACGTTCTCTTCCTCAGAAGAGGTCCGCACCGCGTCGATCCATTTCAGGTCGGCGCCCGCCTGAAAGTGCTTGCCGTTGCCCTTCAGCACCACGGCGCGCAGGTCCTTCGCGGTGCCGAGCGCATGAAACGCCGCAAGAAGCGCTTCTATCAGCTCGCCGTTATAGGCGTTGTTGACCTCGGGCCGGTTGAGCGTGACGGTCGCGACCCCGCGCCCGTCGACGCTCCACAGCACCGGGCCGGTGGTGTTCGATGAGCTCATGCGCGAACGCTACCGCTCCGCGTGCGGTTGCGCCAGCCGGTCGTGTCTCTGCCAGCCTCAAATCCGGTCGGGAAACCGGACGATGAAGTTGTCCGCATTCGGCATCTTGACCTTCGGCAGGGTTTTCGCATCGATCACATCGTTCGGACCGATGATCTTGTTCTGCTCCAGGATGAACGCAGTCAGCGCATAGACCTCGTCGTCGGTCAGCGTCTGCGGCTGCACATAGGGCATCGCCCGGCGCGTGAAGTCGAAGATCGTGGTCGCGCTGCCCCAGAAGTTGGCGATGGTCTTGGGCGCCTCGATGCGGTCGATCGGCGGGCTGCCGACCAGCGCGCCGTTTCGTCCGCCCTTGCCGCCTTCGCCATGGCAGGTCGCGCAGCCTTTCTCGACGTAGACCCGGGCGCCTTGCGCCGGCGTGCCGCTGCCCGGCGGCAGGCCGGTGCCGTCGCCGAGGACGCTGATGTCCCAGGCCTTGAGGTCGCTTTCGCTGACCGGCCGTCCGAGGTTGGGCTGCTCCGCGCGTGCAGCACCCGCGGCAAGCAGCAGCGCGGCGAGGAGGATCTTATGCGTACACATGCTTCACCTGTCCGGAGCCCTCGATCGCCCAGGTGGTCGGCCCGTTGTAGTGCTGGCTGGCAAAGCCCGCGATGTTGGGAATGCCCTTGGTCTCGCCGCGCTCGGCGGTGATCTGCGCGCGCGTGGGCTGCACGTTGCCGGCTTCGTCCCAGGCGCGGCTTTGCAGCACCGCCGGTCCGCCGTCCCAGCGCCACGGCACGCGGAAGCGCGTGAACGCCTTGCTCTGCACCGGCTCCTGCAGCGCGGCCTGCGCCCAGCTCTTGCCGCCGTCCGCCGTCACCATCACCTTGGCGATGCGGCCGGTGCCGGAATAGGCGATGCCGGAGATTTCGTAGTAGCCCGGCGCTGTGAGACCGTTGCCGACCGACGGATGGGTGATGAACGACTTCACCTCCTGCAGGAAGAAGAACCGGTAGGCCTTTCCGTCCGGCAGGATCGGCGAGTAGGTCCGCGTCTCGTAGTAGGTCATCGCCGGCTGGTCGACGAGCTTGATCCGCCGCAGCCACTTCACGTTCATGTTGCCTTCGTAGCCCGGCAGCACGAGCCGTATCGGATAGCCGTTGCCGGGCATGATGCGTTCGCCGTTCTGGTAGAGCGCGATCATCGCGTCATCCATCGCCTTCTTCAGCGGCACGCTGCGGGCGAGCGCCGGCGAGTCCGCGCCCTCGGCAATGAGCCATTTCGCGGCCGGATCGACGCCGACCTCGTCCAGCAGGGTCGACAGCCGCACGCCGGTCCATTCCGCGCACGACACCAGGCCGTGCAGCTGCTGCACCGTGCCTTGCAGCGGCTCGCGCGAGAACAGCGGCGCGCTGTTGCCGCCGCACTCGACGAAATAGCTGCGCGACTCCATCGGGTAGCGCGCGAGGGTCTCGAGCGTGAAAATCCTGGGCTGCTTCACCAGGCCGTGGATCGCGAGCCGGTGCTTGTCGGGATCGATGTCCGGCGTGCCGCCATGCACGATGGTGAAGTGCAGGCCGTTCGGCGTGATCGTGCCGTTGAGCAGATGATGCGGCGTGCGCGCGTGCTGGGTGCGCGGCTCGCCGTTCGGGTTGCTTAAGGTTCGGACCGTGTTCTTTTCGAACCGCGACGGCAACTCATAGGCCTTGGAGTTGCTGCCGGGCTCGAGCGTCCACGGATCGACGGCGAGCGGCTCGGCCGCAGCACCGGTGATGGATGGGCTCGCGCCCATCGCGCCGGCGATGGCGATGCCGCCGCCCAGCAGCGCACGGCGATGCAGCAGGCCGTTGCCGGCCACCGGCTCAGGCAATGCAGTTCGGCCGCCGGAGCGGCGTTGTTTCGTGCTCATCATGTCCTCCCCAGGATGGAACGGCGTCTTTTCGCTTGTGGGCGCTCGTGTCCGCGTGTTGGGCGATGCGGCCCAACGCGTGGCAAGTCTGCGCCCGCGCGTGCAGGGCTGTCCAGCGGGCTGCGACTGGCGGAAGGCGCTCATCCCGGCTTAGATGCCGCCCAACCGGGAGAAACAAGATGCGGCGAAGCACAACAAGAATCATCACCACCCACACCGGCAGCCTGCCGCGGCCGGCCAATGTGGTCGAACAGCTTCTGGCCGAGAAGACGGGCGACGTCGACCGCCACGCCTTCAACCTCGCGGTGCGTGAGGCGGTCAACGATGTGATCGCCAGGCAGCGCGCCGCCGGCATCGACATCGTCAATGACGGCGAGCAGGGTCGCACCGACTACACGGTCCACGTCGTCGATCGTCTCACCGGCTTCGAGGGTCAATCCACGCCGCCGCTTGGCCACGGCGAGCTGGAGTTTCCCGAGCTTGCCGAGCTGCTGAAGCAATTCGCCTCGCCGTTCCAGCATCGGCCGGCCTGCTCGGGTCCCGTGGCGTGGAAAGATTTCGCCGCCGCCGAGGCCGACATCGCCCGCGCCAAGGCCGGCATGGTGAAGGCCGGCGTCGAGGAATACTTCATGACCTCGCCGTCGCCCGGCCAGATCGCCCGCTACCTGAAGAATCACTATTACAAGAGCGACGAGGAATACCTCTTCGCGCTCGCCGATGTCATGAAGCGCGAATACAAGGCGATCGTCGACGCAGGCTTCATCGTCCAGCTCGATTGTCCGGATCTGGCGATGTCCTACGCGCTCTATCCCGGCATCAGCCTCGCCGACTACCGCAAGATCATCGCGATGAACGTCGAGGCGCTGAACGCCGCGATCAAGGACATCCCTGCCGATCGCATGCGTATGCACGTGTGCTGGGGCTCGACGCTCGGCCCGCACCATGGCGACATCCCGCTCAAGGACATCGTCGATATCGTGCTGAAGGCGAAGCCGATGGCGGTGTCGTTCCCCGGTGCCAATCCCCGCCACGGCCACGAATGGAAGGTGTGGAAGGATGTGAAGCTGCCGGATGGCAAGGCGATCATTCCGGGCGTGATCGACTCCACGTCGAACTTTGTCGAGCACCCGGAGCTGGTCGCCGATCGCATCGTGCAATACGCGAATGCGGTGGGCCGCGAGAACGTCATCGCCGGCGTCGACTGCGGCTTCGGCACCTTCGCCGGCCGCGTGCAGGTCGACACCAAGATCGTGTGGATGAAGCTTGGCTCACTCGCCGAAGGCGCGCGGCTCGCGTCGACGCAGTTGTGGAACTAGCCACCGCCGTCATCCCGGGGCGCTGCCATAAGCGCGTTCACGCGCGTCTTCGACGCGCTACGGCGGCGAAGCCGGAATCCATAACCACCGCTGCGGAGTATGGATTCCGGGTTCACGCGCCACGCGCGTGCCCCGGAATGACGGCGGAGCGAGTGGCGCGATTGCTAATCCCGGCGACCCAGTCCCAACGCCTCGGCCATCACCCGGAACACCTCGGTGTTGTCCATCTGCCCGCGCACGCGCTCGCTGCCGGGTCCGCTCGCGGTCAGGACCACGTCATCGCCGGAGTGAACGCTGGCGGCGAGATACTTCGGCAGGTTGCCGAGCCGCAGCATCGCGCCGGGTGCGGTGCGATACTTGTCGTTTGCCTCGAAGGTGCGCGGCTCGGGCGCGGGCGCAGTCGGATCGTTCGGACCGTCCATCTTCGGCCGGAACGTCTCGTAATAGTCCGGCGACGATGCCGAGAAGATCGCAAGCCTGCGGCCGACGTCGACGCGCGACGGATAGCCGTCCTTGTCCGGCGCGGGATAGGTCGGAAACCTGGCCTCGTTGTAGGTCCGCACGCGGTCGCGCAGCGGCACGTTCGGGACCGTCGTCATGTCGTCCTCGATGGTGCCGATCAGGCTGAGCGGATGGCTGTGATCGGCCACCACCAGGATCAGGGTGTCGTCGCTGCGCTTTTGCGCCCAGTCCTTCGCGAGCTTCACCGCGTTGTCGAGCATGATCGTGTCGTAGACCGCGCGCTCTATGTCGAGCGCGTGGCTGTAGCGGTCGATCAGGCCCGACTCGACCATCAGGAAGAAGCCTTGGTCGCTGCGCGCCAGCACATCGAGTGCGGCCTGCAACTGCTCGGTCAGGTCGGGCTGCTCCGGAAAGCGCTTCACCGTGCCGCCCTTGAGGAATCGCCGGTCGAGCACGCCGTCCATCGCGCCGGTGTGGAACAGGCCGAGCAGCCTGATCGTGCCGGACGCCGCGGCCGCAGCCGACATCTCCGGGCCGGTTTGCGCCACCGCATAGCCCGCCTCGCGGAATTTTTTAATGTAGTCGGCGTCGTCCCTGCGCCGTGCGCCGGGCACGCCGACCGGCAGGAAGTTCGCCGAGCCGCCGCCCATCAGCACCTCGGGCTTGAAGGCAAAGAACTGCTCGACGATCTGGTCGAACACGGCGCGCCGCCGGGTGTGCGCGATCATCGCGGCGGGCGTCGCGTCCTCGATCTCGGTGTTGGTGACGACGCCGACCGCCATGCCGTGCCGCCGCTTCACCAGGCTCGCGATGGTCTCGACCCGCGGATCGTCGAACGGGCTCTCGGTGCGGTCGGCATAGACCCCCATCGCATTGGTCGCCGTCTTGTGGCCGGTCGAGTAGGCGCTCGCCGAGTTCGCCGAGTCGGTGATGATCGAATCGGACCCCGCAGTCGAAACCAGCGCCATGTGCGGCATCTCGTCCATGGCGAGCTTGCCGCCGGCCTTGCCCTCGGTGATGCCTTTGGACAGATGGCGCGCGGCGACCCGATGCGCGAGCGACATGCCGTCGCCGATGAATAGGATCACGTTCTTGGCCCGGCGCGGGCCGGTCTCGTAGACCGTCCAGGTCACCTCGCGCGTGTTGGCTCCATCGCTGGCCTGCACGTGGTAGCTGCCGGGCCTCTGCAGCATGACGTCGCGCAATACGATCGCCGACTGGTCCTTGCTGTCCTCGCGCTCGATGAATTCCGCGGCCTTGCCGAAGACGCTGGCGTAATCCGCGCCGTTGACCGTCACCTTCACCTGATTGGGCGAAAGCGCGCCGGCGAACTCGACCTTGAAGTCGAATTTGGCACCGGCGAGGATCTCGGCCCGATCGATCGGATAGATGGTCTGGGAATGGGCGGTGGAAGCCGCGAGCAGGATTGCGGCGAAAGCAAACAACAGGCGCATGGGTTTATCCTCGGGCGCGTGGCCGTCCGAGGCTTAGGCTGCATTTGTGACAGTTCGATTGCAACTCTCTCCGGCGTCGTTCCGGGGCGGTCCCTAAAGCGCGTAAACGCGCTTATGCGCGAGCGCCCCGGAATGACCGCTGAATCAGATGCGTCGAACATTCGGCCCGCGGGTCCAGCGCAGAAGCTTCGGTTCGATCCGCGTCGACCACAGATTGCGGTCGTTCACGTCCTTGAGCGTGACCGTCATCACCTCGGTTGCGCCGTCGATCTCGACATGGCCGAAAAACTGCAGGCCAAAGCAGGGTGCCAGATTTTCGCCTTGCTCGGCGCTGCATCCGTTCTGGTACATCACCTGCGGCCCGAAGGTGTTGTCGAGCTCGCCCGGCCCCCAGGTTCCGGCGTGCAGCGGCCCGGAGATGAACTCCCAGAACGGCTCGAAGTCCTGGAACACGGCGCGGTTCGGATCGTAGTAATGCGCCGCCGTGTAGTGCATGTCGGCGGTGATCCAAACCGTGTTGCGGACGCCGGCATGCTTGATGAAGCCGAGAATTTCCGCGATCTCGTGCTCGCGCCCGGCCGGCTCGCCGTCGCCTTGTGCCACGGCGTCGTGGCTGACCACCGACAGCGGCATATCGGCGGCGATGATCTTCCACGTGGCCTTCGAGTGCGACAGCTCGCGCTTCAGCCATTCGCACTGTGCCACACCCAGAATGCGGCATTCGGGTCCCATCGTGGCTTCTGCCTTGTCGTTCGGCCCGCGATAGCTGCGCATGTCGAGCATGAACACGTCGAGCAGCGGACCGTAGGCGATCCTGCGATAGATGCGCCCGGTTTCCGCCTGCGTTTGGCGCACCGGCATGTACTCGCAGAACGCGCGGCGGCCGTGCGCGGCGAGCAGCGACGCATTGGTGTGGCCGTAGTCGGAGCGATCCTGGCCGGGCCACCAGTCGTTGGCGACCTCGTGATCGTCCCACTGCGCGAAGACCGGCACCTCGGCGTTGAAGCGGCGCATGTTCGCGTCGAGCAGATTGTATTGGTAGTTGCCGCGGAAGTCGGCGACCGACTTCGCGATGTGTGCCTTCTCCTCGGTGACGATGTTCTTCCAGACTTCGCCGTTGGGCAGCTTCAATTCGCGCTCGATCGGGCAGTCGGCATAGATGCTGTCACCGGAGTGGATGAAGAAGTCCGGCCGGTTCTTCAGCATCGTCGCGTAGCTGCGCATGCCGCCGCGCGCCTCGTCGATGCCCCAGCCCTGGCCCGCGGTGTCGCCGGACCAGACGAACGACACCGAACGGGCGTCGCCCGGCGCGGTGCGAAAGCGTCCGACCTGCGCCTCGCTCGAAATGGTCGGCGCGGCCAGGTCCTCGAATCGCACGCGATAGAAGATGTCCTGACCCGCCGGGAGACTCTCCAACAAAGCCTTGCCCGTGAAGTCGCTCTCCGGCAGCGCGTCGATCGCGACCGCGCTGCGGATATCCTTGAAGCTGTCGGTGGTCGCAGCCTCGACCACCATGCGCGACGGCCGGTCGGCGCGCGCCCACACCACGGCGGAATCCGTCGAGACGTCGCCCGACTGAATTCCGTGCGTGATTTGCGGCCGGCTTGCGGCATAACTGAGATAAGGCTTGGCGATGGTTTCGGTTGTTGCGAGGGCCGTGGCCGATGCGGCCCGGGCGAGAAACGTGCGGCGCGTAAGAAGTGTGCGCGAGCTTGCGACCATCGGACCTCCGCCGTCGATTCGCGGCGGACAATGCCGGTGGTGTTTGACAGCGACTCGACTCTTCTGCGACAGCCGGATGACTCGCGCGGCGGCGCGATGGATTTTTGGCGGCGTTAGGAAGTGTCAATGAGGGCGTTGCGGATTTCGCCACAAAAAGGGCGATCAATTGGTCTCCGGCGCGCCAATCCTTCGCAGCCCCAGCCGCGCCGTGTCGTTGTTCGGATCCTCGCTCAGCACCAGCCGGTAATCATCGGCCGCGCGGCGGAGCTGGCCGGTCGCGGCGTAGAGCTGCGCGCGGATCAGCAACAGTTGCAGCTTGCGCTCGGGGCCGGGCGTGTGCAGCCGCAGGCTCTCGGTGATGTCGGAGATGCCGCGTGTGGCATCGTGCGCCGTCTCGAGCACGGCCCAGCGCCGGAAGAAGGCATGCCCGCGCTGCGCCAGCGCCTGTCCGCGCATCTCCCGCGTCGCCGATGCGTCGTTGATGACCTTGTCGCAGAGCTCGGTGAGCTGGTCGAGCTGGCTCAACCGCAGCGCGGCGATCGATTCCTCGAAGCAGGTGCTGATCCTCTGAAGCGGCTGTCCCTTCGCCGCCGGCAGTGTCGCAATCGAAAGAAGCACGCAACAGGTCGCGGTAGCCCCGAACCGTCGCCTTGCCATTCCCTGTCCCTCTCGTGAATCACCCCTTCGCCATCCGCACCATACCCCAACGCTGCACGGTTGCCTTCTCGATCGAGCCGAACACCAGCCGCTCAAACGCAAATCCGATGCCGCCGATGACGACCAGCGAGGCGAGCATCAGGTCGGCGTTCAGGAACTCCTTGGCGTCGAAGATCACCCAGCCGAGCCCCCAGTCGGAGGCGGCGAGGAACTCCGCGCCGATCACCGCGATCCAGGCGCGCAGGAACGACTGCCGCAGCCCGGTGATGATGAACGGGGCCGCGCCCGGCACCATCACCTTCCAGAACAGCGCGTTCTCGTCGGCCCCCATGGCGCCAGCGGCGCGCAGCCACAGCGGGTTGACCGCGCGCACGCCCGACCAGGTGTTGAGCAGCATCGGGAATAGCGCCGCGTAGAACACGATCAGGATTGCCACGGTGTTGCCGAGCCCGAACCACAGGATGAACACCGGGACCCAGGCGAGCGAAGGGATCGGCATCAGCGCGCTGACCAGCGGCATGAAGAAATTCTCGACCGGCTTGAAGCGGCCCATCAGGATGCCGAGCGGGATGCCGACGACGATGGCGATGCCGAGCCCGCACAGCACGCGGTAGAGCGTGCCTGTCGCATGCGCGATCATGCTGCCGTCCATCAGCGAGGCGATGAGCGCGTGCCACACCTTCGGCAGCGTCGGCATCAGCGCCGGCGGGAAATAACCGGTGCGTGCGATCGCCTCATAGATGGCGAGCAGCGCAACGATGGTCACGGTGGCGCGCAGCGCCGAGCGGGCGCGGTCGGAAAGCGCGATCATCGGACCATCCCCCAGCGCATCACGGTGTACTCCTCGAGCTTCTGGAACACGAATTTTTCCAGGACAACGCCGAGCACCGCGATGACGAACACGCCGGCCAGCATCACGTCGGTGTTGAGGAACTCGCGCGCGCCGAAGATCATCCAGCCGAGGCCCCACGGCACAGCGGCGAGCATCTCGATGCCGACCAGGATGCGCCAGGCCTGCGCGAGGCCAAGCCGTAAGCCGCCGAGGATATAGGGCAGGGCACCGGGCACGATCACCTTGACGAACAGCCGCTTGTCGTCCGCGCCCATCGCCTGCGCCGAGCGCACCCAGATTTCCTTCACCGCCTTTACGCCGGTCCAGGTGTTGAAGATGATCGGGAACGCGGACACGAACGCGACCAGCAGCACCGCCGACTTGTTGCCGAGCCCGAACCAGAGGAGGAACAGCGGCGCATAGGCGAGGCCCGGGATCGGCGCGAGGATGCTGACCAGCGGCAGGAAGATGTCCTCGATGCGTCGCGACCGGCCCATCAGGATGCCGAGCACCACGCCCACCACAGCGGCGAGCGCAAAGCCGGTGAGCAGCCGCAAGATCGTGTCGAACGCGTGGTGCGGCAGGATACCGTTGGCGGTGAGTCGCACGAACGTCTCGGCGACGGTGACCAGCGACGGGAAAAGCTTGGCCGGAAACACGCCGGCCCGCGCCACGATCTCCCACAGGCCGAGCACCACGACGAACGGGAAGGCGTTGCGGGCGATGACCCGCCAACGCGCGTTTTCATTCGATGCGGCGTGGGCTGCGACGGCTGTGGATGTGGCGGTCGTATCGGCCATACGAAAGAGTAATGCGATCGGGCAAAGGCCCACAAGGAGGGTTCCTGACGCAGGGCGCGCTCTCTCCCCTCGTGTCCCGGACGCGGTGCAGCGTGAAGCGAAGCGTAACGGTGCACCGCTGATCCGGGACCGTTACGGACACCGCCCCTGGAACGGCCCCGGATCAGCGATGCATCACTCCGCTGCGCTGCGTGCTGCATCGCATCCGGGGCACAAGGGTGGAGGTTTGGGCAACAGCCCATCCGGCGTCGCGATCGTTTCGTGGCACGCATCGCCGCAGTTCAATTCGTTGCGCCGCTCGCCTATCCTCTCCCCATAAAAAATCGATCCGCAGGGAGGAGTTCATGTACCGCGCCACCAAGGACATCATTCTGCCGACCACCATCACCGGCTCGCTGCCGCGGCCGAGCTGGTACACCGAGAACCTCGGCACGCGGCATTTCCTCGAAGCCATGGTGACGCGCAAGTTCCGCGAGCAGTACGAGGACGCGCTCGCCTGCTACATCCGCGACCAGGAGATCGCCGGCCTCGACATCCTCACCGACGGCGACTGCCGCTTCGACGATGATGTCGGCGGCCAGAGCTGGACCGCCTATCCGCCGATGCACATGGCGGGCTTCGCGCACGAGAACCCGCGTCCCACGCCGGCCGGCCGCGGCGGCATCGCGTTTCCGCGCGGGCATATCCTGCACGACTATCTGGAGTCGCGGGTGATGCCCGTGGTGGTCGGGCCGATCGGCCGCGGCGATCTGCAATACACCGAGATGTGGAAGGCGGCGCAGCGCTTCACCAAAAAGCCGGTGAAGTGGGGCGCCGTGTCGGCCGAGATCGTCGCCTTCGCGGTTCAGGACCGGCACTACAAGAGCCCGGTCGACCGCATGTTCGCGATCGCCGACGCCTTCAACGAGGAATACCACGAACTGGCCGACGCCGGCTGCCCGGTGATCCAGATCGAGGAGCCGCAGATGCATCTCCTGGCGGCGCGCGGCGTCACCGATCCGGTGATCAATCCCAAGCTGATGGTCGAGATCTTCAACCGCACCGTGAAGGGGCTCCGCGCCAAGACCGAGGTCTGGGCGCATTCGTGCTGGGGCAACCCATCGCAGCAGCGCATGTTCGCGTCGGTGCAGAGCTACAAGGCGTCGCTCGAGCTGTACGACCAGGTCGATGCCGACGTGGTCACCTTCGAATCGTCGAGCTCGGGCGGCATCGATCTCGAAGCCATCGGCAAGAGCATCACCGGCAAGAAGGTCTCGATCGGCGTCATCGACCATCACACGCTGCAGGTCGAGCAGCCGTCCCAGGTCGCCGAGCAGATCCGCGCCGCGCTCATGCACATCCCGGCGGACCGGCTGGTCGTCTCCACCGACTGCGGCATGGGGCGCGAGGGCATGAGCCGGCGGCACGCCGCCTACAAGACCGTCTCGCTGGTGCTCGGCACCAACATGGTGCGCAAGGAAATCGGTGCGCCGGAGGCGCAGGTGCTGGCCGCCGACGAGCGCTACTCGCTGGTGCAGAAGATCAAGGACGGCGTGGCGTAGCGGCGTGGCTGGCGCCTGTTGGAACTTGTGGCTATCGAGCGGGGAGCCTGCTAGTTTTTGCTTTGAAGCACAGTGGTCATGGCCAAGACGCAAGCAAAACAACTCGTGGTGTGCATCAACAACGAGGACTATCCAGCCTCGCTGGAGAAGCGAAAGATTTATGTGACGCTGCGCGATCCAGCGGCCGAGAAAAAGGGCTTGCTTCGTATCGTCGATGAATCGGGCGATGATTATCTCTATCCGAAGAGTTTCTTTCGCCCGATTGCGTTGCCCTCGGCCGTTAAGAAGGCCGTTCTCGCGGCCGCTTAAGACGCTCAATAGCGGCTAGCTGAGGTACGGCGAACCGTCGCCGTTCAGGTAACCGCCGATCCACCCGGCGACGACGATGGCGAGCGCCGCCATTCCGATGATCGAGACGATCCAGAGGACGGGGTGGACCTTCGGATTGCCGGCATGCCAGTCGTCGGCGCGAGCACCAAAGCCCATGAGGACCTCCTGCGTTTGGTGGGATAACGACCGCCGCGCCGGGCCGGTTCCGCGACGGGACCGCCTGACCGCATTCGAGCGATTGCGATAAGCTCCCGGCATGAACCTGCACTCCCTGCTCCTGGAACGCGACGCGGCCGGCCGCCCCGTCACCGTCGGCCTGATCGGCGCGGGAAAATTCGGAACCATGTTCCTGTCGCAGGCCCGCCTCACGCGCGGCCTGCACGTCGTTGCTGTGGCCGATCTCAACGTCGATCGCGCGAAGAGCCAGCTTGCGACCGCCGGCTGGCCCGCCGCGCAATTCGCCGCGGCGTCGCTCGACGATGGATTGAAGAAGCGCGGCACCCATGTCACTGCGGACGCCGAGTCCGTCATCAAGCATCCCGGCATCGAGGTCATCGTCGAAGCCACCGGCATCCCCGAGGCCGGCATCGTCCATGCGCTGAAGACCATCGAGCACGGCAAGCACATCGTCATGGTCAACGTCGAGGCCGACGCGGTCGCCGGCCCCTTGCTCGCGCGCAAGGCCAGGGCCGCGGGCGTGGTCTACAGCCTCGCCTGGGGCGATCAGCCGGCGCTGATCTGCGAGCATGTCGACTGGGCGCGCGCCGCGGGCTTCAAGGTGGTCGCGGCCGGCAAGGGCACCCGCTACGAGCCGCACTACCATCGCTCCAATCCCGACAATGTCTGGGACATTCTCGACAAGTACCTGAACATCGCCGACCGCACGTCGATCAATCCGAAGATGTTCAACTCGTTCGTCGACGGCACCAAGTCGGGCATCGAGATGACCGCGGTGTGCAACGCCACAGGCCTGGTGCCGCAGAGCGAGGGCCTGGGCTTTCCGCCGGCAACCCGCTTCGAGCTTGCCGAAGTTTGCAAGCCGAAAAGCGCGGGCGGCGCGCTGGAGAAGGAGGGCGTGACCGAGGTCGCGTCCTCGGTCTATCGCGACGGCCGCGACGTCCCGCATCATCTCGCGCTCGGCACCTACGTGGTGATCGAAGGCGAGACCGACTACGCGCGGCAATGCTTCAAGGAGTACGCGATGCTGCCGGACAAGTCCGGCCGCTACGCTGCGCTCTACCGGCCGATCCACATGATCGGACTCGAGCTCGGCATCTCGGTCGCGAGCGCGGCGCTGCGGAACGAGCCAACCGGCGCGCCGACCGGCTTCCGCTCGGATGTGGCCGCGACCGCCAAGCGTGACCTCAAGGCCGGCGAGACGCTCGACGGCGAGGGCGGCTTCTGCGTCTGGGGCAAGCAGACGCCGGCCGACGTGTCGCTGCAGCAGGGCTACTTCCCGCTGGGCCTTGCGCAGAACGTCAGGCTCAAGCGCGACGTGATGGAGGGCGTGCGCCTGAAATGGTCGGACGTGGACTATGACCCGAACGACACGGCTGTCCGCGTCCGCCGCGAGATGGAAGCCGCATTCGCAAGGCCCAACGCTTAGCAGGGCCGTGTCCCGGATGCGGTGCAGCGCGTAGCGCAGCGGAGCGGTGCACCGCTGATCCGGGACCGTTCCGGACACCGCCTGTGGAACGGTCCCGGGTCTGCAGCGCATCACTTCGTGCTGCGCTGCGCCCGGGACACGCGTGGCAGCATTGCAGAATGGGAGTGGAGGGATTTATCCAGGCTGCTAGATTTCCCCCCAACAACCGCCGGAGGAACCTGTCTTGCTCGACCGCCCCGCCTCGTCGCAGCGCGCGCGCCTCGACATGCACAATGCGAACGCGCTCAAGCTCGGCCTGTTCGGCGTCAACTGCTCCTCGGGCCGCGCGCCGACCAAGGTGCCGGAGCGCTGGTCGGCGAGCTGGGAGGACTGCCTGGCGCTGGCGCAGATGGCCGACAAGGCCGGCATGGATTTCATCCTGCCGATCGGCCGCTGGAAGGGCTATGGCGGCGAGACCGACATGCACGGCGAGTCGCTCGAAACCATCACCTGGGCGACCGGCCTTCTGGCCCACACTGAGCGCATCACCGTGTTCGGCACGGTGCACGCGCCGCTGTTCCACCCGATCATTGCCGCCAAGCAGTGCGTCACCGCCGACCACGTCGGCGAAGGCCGCTTCGGGCTGAACATCGTCGCCGGCTGGAACGAGGGCGAGTTCGAGATGTTCGGCGTCACCCAGCGCGAGCATGAAGACAAGTACGCCTATGCGCAGGACTGGATCAACGCGATCAAGAAGGCCTGGGGCCCGGAGGAAGACTTCGACTTCGACGGCGCGCACATCAAGCTGAAAAAGGTCCGCGCCAAGCCCAAGCCCTTTGGCGGCACGCGGCCGTTGATCATGAACGCGGGCTCGTCGGGGCCGGGCCAGGCCTTCGCGATGCGCAATTGCGACGCCTACTTCACCGCCACCTCGGAGTCGCGCAAGGGCGGCGTCGAGGTGATGAAGAAGATGGTCGAAGGCATCAAGGGCGAGGCGGCGGCGCTCGGCCGCGAGATCGAGGTCTTTACCGTCGGCCAGGTGATCTGCCGGCCGACGCAGAAGGAGGCCGAGGACTATTACCGCTATGCCATCATCGAGCAGGCCGACTGGGGCACGGTCGACGGCATGCTGTCGATCAAGAACATCACGCCGCAGACGGTCGGCGAGGCGGAGTACAAGAAGAAGCGCGAATATTTCGCCTCACGCGCGATCGGCGGCTATCCGTTCGTAGGCTCCGCCGATCACGTCGCCGAGGAACTGGCGTATCTGAGCCGCGGCGGCATCCGCGGCATTGCTTTCTCGATGATCAACTATCTCGACGAGCTGCCGTTCTTCCGCGACGAGGTGCTGCCGCGCCTCGCGAGGCTGGGCGTGCGGCAAGGCTGAATTCGACTGACGTTTTGGCGGGGCGGCACTTTCAACGACAAGCTGGACTGATTGCATGATCCTTGACTGGCATTCCCATATCTACACGCCCGAAGAAGCGGCCGACGACCTGCGCACCTGGGACGGCAACACCGGTCCCTCGTGGGGCGAGCGCGGCTGCCCGATGGTGCTGGAGAACTTCGTCCGCGCGCACAAGGAGAACAACATCGACATCAGCGTGGTCAGCAACGCCGCGCACTATCTCAAGGGCAAGCGCGACAACGAGGAGCTGAAGTCGGTGCAGGCATGGACCGACTATGCCGCCAAGGTGCAGCAGGACCACAAGGGCATGCTCTATTCGTTCGCGACGATCCTGCCGTGCCGGGGGCCGGCCTTCATCAAGGAGACCGAGCGCGCGATCAGGCAATGCGGCCTCAAGGGCGTCTTCATCCACTCGAGCCACAAGGGCCAGTATCCGGACGACGACGAGGCGCGGCCGTTCTGGGAGCTGGTGCAGGACCTCGACGTGCCGGTGATGATCCATCCGCCGCATCTCGGCTTCGGCGAGGAGCGGATGAAGGAGTACCGGCTCGCCTCCAGCATCGGCCGGCCGTTCGATCTCTGCCTCGCGCTCGGCCGGATGATCGTGCGCGGCATCCTCGAAGACTTTCCGAAGCTGAAGATCGTCGCCTCGCACGGCGGCGGCGGCATCTGCGAGACCATCAGCCGGATGGACTATGCCTACGAGCTGCAGGACGAGGCGTTCTTCCTTGGTCCCTACAAGCCGATGAAGATCAGGAAGAAGCCCAGCGAATACATGAAGATGATGTACATGGACACGGTCTGCTACAACCCGCCTGCGGTGAAGATGGTGCTGGAATGGCTCGGTCCCGACCATGTGCTTTACGGCTCCGACGCGCCGCCGCTCACCTCGCTCAAGCCGCGCGCGATCAAGCTGGTGCAGGACCTGAACATCCCGGCCGCCGACAAGGAGAAGATCTTCTGGGGCAATGCGCGGCGGTTGTTGAAGTTGAGTTGATGGCACTGTCTGTTCTCGCAGCTCGGGTACACTATCTCCGTCACCCTGAGGTGCGAGCGCAGCGAGCCTCGAAGGGCGACGGCCCGGACGTTGCGGCACAGAGGCCGCTCATCCTTCGAGGCCCGCCTTCGGCGGGCTGCTCAGGATGACGGGTCGAAGACGGAGCGTTTTGAAGGAGTAAGTGGTGAGACACTTTGCGATAACGCTGTTGGCCCTTTTTATTTTGGCCGGCCAAACCTACGCACAGGGCTATCCGAACAAGCCGATCCGCGTCATCACCGCGAACAGCGCCGGCGGCACCAGCGACATTTTCGTGCGCGCGCTCGGCGAGGAGATGCAGAAACGGCTCGGCCAGCCGATCGTTGTGGAAAACCGCTCCGGCGGCGGCATGAACATCGCCGGCCGCGCCTGCGCCGAAGCGGCGAACGACGGCTACAACATCTGCATCCTGCCGAACGAGGTGCTGACGCTGAACGAGTTCACCTACAAGTCGATCCCCTACAATCCGGCGAAGGATTTCGAGCCGATCACCAACTGCTTCATCAACACCCAGGTGCTGGTGGTGTCGAGCGCGCTCGGGGTGAACTCGCTCGCCGAACTTGCGGCGCTCTCGAAGAGCAAGCCCGGCACGCTGAGCTACAGCGTGCTGGCGATCCCGATGCAGATCACCTTCGAGAACTGGAAGAAGTCGACCGGGGCCGACATCGTCATGGTGCCCTCGCGCGGCGGCAGCGACATGGTCACGGGGCTGCTCACCGGCACGACGCCGGTCGCGATCGTCGGCCTGCCGAACTTCCTCCCGCATATCCGGAGCGGCGCGGTGAAGGCGCTCGCGGTCGATTCGGAGACGCGCTCGCCGCTGTTCCCCGACGTGCCGACGCTGAAGGAGCTGGGCTTCCCCAACCTTGCGCCGGTCTATTTCGGCTTCGTCGCGCCGGCCGGCACGCCGAAGGACGCGATCAAGAGGCTGCACGAGGAGATCGTGGCGATCGGCAACGATGCGTCGTTCCGCCAGCGGCGGCTGATCGACATCGGCATCGTGCCGGTGTTCGACACGCCGGAGCAGTTCGGCGCGTACATCCTGAGCCAGCGCGCCAGCGGCAAGAAGCTGATCGAGGAGTCGGGTTTTCAGCCGCGGTAGATTTTTTGTGACGCCCGACGTGGGCATAGGCGAGCGAAGCGACGCCGTCCTTCGGACGGCTACGGCGCTTCGCGCCTTTGCCCACCCTGCGCGCGTTTGGCAATTTCCGGTTGTGACAATAGCGCGCATGCCGTCTTTTACCGGGCGTTAACCGAGAATCGCTACGAAAATACCGAGGCGTCTTCTGTGTTCTTCCAGCCGGCCGAAGCTATGGCTCATCGATCTGATGGGGCTCATGCCCCATGAGCCGACCCTTGGCTGTCCTGGAGCGTCCCCACCGCATCCCTCCCAGGACCGAGCCATGAAATTCTCCAACATCAAGACGCTCTACAAGATTCTGCTCTGCTTCGCCGTCGTTGTGCTCTTCGTCGGCGGCACCACCTGGTTCGCCACCAGCCAGATGCGGCAGATCGACGACAGCTACTCCGTGCTGATCGAAAAGGACGCGATGGCATTGCGCGACGCGATCCGGCTCCAGGAGATATTGCAGAACTTCGGCCGGTTGAGCTGGCGGCTGACCGCCGAAAACGATGCGACGGCGATCAAGAACACCGACGGCGAGATCATGGGCAACGGCAGGCGGGTCGTCGAGATCGCCGACGGCATCGCGAAGCTTGCGCCGGTCTTCGGCCCCCGCTTTGCCCAGGTGGTGAAGGGCTACGAGCGGATGATCGAGGACGACTATGCCGCGATCCGCGAGGCCAAGCTTGCCGGCCGGCACGACGAGGCGCGCATGCTCGCTGCGACGCTGATCCCCCGGACGACGGCGTTGCGCCGGCAGGCCCAGGCCATCGCCGATGAGCTGGAAAAGCAGCTCTTGACGGCATCAAGCGCCGCGACCGAGCAGACCAACCGCACCATCGCGATTTCGCTCTCCGTCACCAGCCTTGCGCTGGCGCTCGCGATCGGGCTCGCCTTCGTGCTCGCCCAGTTCAGCATCGTGCGGCCGTTGCGCGCGCTGACCGGCGCCATGGGTGAGCTCGCCAAGGGCAATTTCGACGTCGTCCTGCCGGGCCTCGGCCGCAAGGACGAGGTCGGCGAGATCGCGCAGGCGGTCGAAGGCTTCAAGTTGAAGGCCGAAGAGAAGGCGAAGCACGAGGCCGACGAGACCTTGCGCCGCCAGAAGGCCGAGGCCGAAGCCGAGGCGGCCGCCCAGGCCAAGGCCGCGGCGGAACAGGCGCGCGCAGCCGAACAGCAGGCGATGAAAGCGCGCGAGCAGGCGCAGGCATTCAGCGCGCTCGCCGACGGTCTCGGCAAGCTTGCGAACGGCGACCTCTCGTTCCAGCTCCGCGACGGCTTCACCGACGAGTACAAGCGGATCCGGGACGATTTCAACCGCGCCATCGCGCAGCTGAAGGAGACGATCGGCGCGATCTCGGTGTCGACCAGCGAGGTCGCGAGCGCCGCGACCGAAATCGCCACCGCCACCACCGACCTGTCGCAGCGCACCGAGGAGCAGGCCGCGAGCCTCGAAGAGACCTCGGCGTCGATGGAGCAGATCTCGGCGACGGTGAAAAAGAACGCCGAGAACGCCCAGCAGGCCAACCAGTCCGCCGCCGGCACCCGCGACGTCGCCACCCGCGGCGGCGAGGTGGTGTCGCAGGCGATCAGCGCAATGTCGCGGATCGACGGGTCGTCACGGCAGATTTCCGACATCATCGGCGTGATCGACGAGATCGCCCGGCAGACCAACCTGCTCGCCTTGAATGCGGCGGTTGAAGCCGCACGCGCGGGCGACGCGGGCCGCGGCTTCGCCGTGGTGGCCTCGGAGGTGCGAAGCCTCGCGCAGCGCTCCTCGCAGGCGGCGAAAGACATCAAGGACCTGATCACCACCTCGAACAGCCAGGTCAAGGACGGCGTCGAGCTGGTCAACCGGGCGGGCGAGTCGCTGAAGGAGATCGTCGCCTCGATCGAGAGCGTGGTGACCGTCGTCTCCGACATCGCCAGCGCCAGCGCCGAGCAGGCCGGCGGCATCGATCAGGTCAACAAGGCGCTGAGCCAGATGGACGAGGTCACGCAGCAGAACTCGGCGCTGGTCGAGCAGAACGCCGCGACGGCGAAGAACCTGCAGCAGCAGTCGGCGGCGATGAGCCGCAGCGTCGGCGTGTTCCGGCTCGGCGACGGCGGCGGCGAGCGGGCAGCGCCCGCGCCGGTGAAATCCAGCACCGCGGTGCTGGCGTCATCGCCGTTCAGCAGCCTGACGAACGGCGCGCGGCGCATGCAGGGCGGCTCGGCCGCGGCGGCGAAGGCTGCGCCGGAGTTTGCGGAGTTCTAAGGGCCGCAGCACTCGCGGCATCGGTGGTCTCGTCCCTCCCCGCGAGGGGAGGGTGGACGCGAGCGTGAGCGAGCGGCCGGGTGGGGAGAAGTCTCCGCATCTCGCCGGCTTCTCCCCACCCCCGCGCTTCGCGCGGACCCTCCCCTCGCGGGGAGGGATGGCGCCGCCCGAGTCGCGCGCATTACGGATTCACTTGTCAAACAGCCCGACGGGCGAGCGTCAACGCTCCGGGAAATCATCGGCGCCCGGCCGCCGTTCGTTCTTGCCCGCTCGAAATAACTCGAGGAGGGTGAAGCGCCGCAAAGCGCTGGTGCGGAAACCGCCGCACCCGGTGGCCACCTTGCGGTCAGGCCGGT
>JAIESI010000044.1 GCA_019746135.1 Xanthobacteraceae bacterium | reverse complement strand
CTCGGCCAGCCGCTGATCTTCGACTACCGGCCGGGCGCGGGCTCGGCGATCGCCGCGACCTACACGTCGCGCGCGCCGGCCGACGGCTACACCTTTCTGTACGCCACCAGCACCACCATGGCGATCAATGTCAGCGTGCACTGGAACCTGGCCTACGATCCGACCAGGGACCTTGCGCCGATCGCGCAGTTCGCGGTGACGCCGTTCGTGCTGGTGGTCAATCCGTCGCTGCAGGTGAAGTCGGTTGCCGATCTCGCGGCGCTCGCCAGATCGAAGCCCGGCGGATTGAGCTACGCCTCCAACGGCCCTGGCGGCGCGGCGCATCTGTTCGCTGAGATGATGAAGACCATGCTCGGCATCGAGCTCACACATGTGCCCTACAAGGGCAATGCGCCTGCGCTCAACGACGTGGTCGCGGGCCACGTCTCGCTGATGTTCGTCGATCCCTCGTCAGCGGTGCAGCTCACGCGGCAGGGAAAGCTCAATGCGCTCGGCGTCACCACCGCCACGCGCGTGGCCTTTGCGCCGGAGCTTCGCCCGCTCGCCGAAGCGGGCATGCCGGGCTTCGACGCCGCCTCGTGGCATATGTTCGTCGCGCCCGCCGGCACGCCGAAGCCGATCGTGGACCGGCTTCATGCTGAGGTCGATTCGATCATCAAGGAGCCGGACGTCGCCGCCGAGTTCAACAAGCGCGGCTTCGTGCCGACCGGCGGCGGCCCGCCGGAGCAGCTTGCCGAGTTCGTGCGTGCCGAGATCGAGCGTTGGGGCAAGGTGGTGCGCGCCGCGGGCGCGGCCGGCATCGAATAAGGCGGCGAGGGGCGGAAATGAAAGCGTGGGCGATATTGACGATGGCGGCCCCGGCGATGCTGGCCTTTGCCGCGGTGCCGGCCGTCGCCCAGGCGCAGGACTATCCGAACCGTACGGTGACGATCGTCGCCCCGGCCGCGCCCGGCGGGCTCTACAGCCTGTTCGCGCGGCTGATCGGCACCAGACTCGAGCAGCGCTTCGGCAAGACCTTCGTCGTCGAGAACAAGCCGGGCGCGAGCTCGATCGTCGGCGCGCTCTATGTGATCCGCTCGCCGCACGACGGCTATACGCTGATGATCGCCAACACCAGCGGGCTCGCCACCAATGTCAGCATGCACAAGAGCCTGCCTTACGACCCGACCAGGGACTTCGCGCCGGTCGCGGTGATCGCGCGGGTGCCCGAGGTGCTGGTGGTGAACGCAGGCCTGCCGGTGCACTCGCTCGCCGATCTGGCGCAGCTTGCGAAATCGACGCCCGGCGGCCTGAGCTACGGCTCGGCCGGTGCGGGCACGGCGCAGCACCTGAGCGGCGTCGAGCTTTCGGCGGCGCTCGGCGTGCCGATGACGCACGTGCCCTACAAGGGCATGCAGCCCGCGATCGGCGACGTCGCCGGCGGGCACATCCCGTTCATGTTCAGCCCGGTGTCGTTCGCGGTGCCGCTGGCGCAGGCGGGCAAGCTCCGCATGCTCGGCGTCACCACGGCCGAGCGCATCGAGGCGATCCCCGACGTGCCGCCGCTCGCCGAGATCGGGCTCAAGAGGTTCGACGCCGTGTCCTGGTTCATGCTCGTGGCCCCCATCGGTACACCCCCGGACATCGTCGGCAAGCTGCACCGCACGGTGAGCGCGGTGATCGCCGAGCCCGAGGTGCGGCGAGAGTTCGTCAAGCTCGGCCTCGTTCCGGTCCAGTCACCGCCGCCGGAGGCGCTGCCGGGCTTTGTGCGCTCGGAAATCGCGCTTTGGGGCGAGATCGTGAAACGGGCGGGGCTCGCCGGCTCGCAGTAGGCGCCGCAGCGGGCTTTTATGCCGTTGACGCAGGTTTTCGCCCCGGTGACGCCTGAATAGGCGCCGTCCGCGCTCTTGTTTGCCCCGGCGGCTTTCGATAGATAAGCCGCGCTATTCAACGCCCAAGTCTGGCTCCGGAGAGGTGGCAGAGTGGTTGAATGCACCGCACTCGAAATGCGGCATACGGGCAACCGTATCGGGGGTTCGAATCCCTCCCTCTCCGCCAGTCCCTTCAACGACGGATTTCTCTATCGCCCGGCGCTGCTGCGTTTTGACCGCTGGCCTGGCGCGGTTTTCCGTCGGACCTGGGTACCGGCTGGCCGGCGGCGGGGTCCCGCAGAACCGAGACAACCATGATCAAAGTGAAACGTCTGAGCCACGCCACGTTCGAGACACCGGATGTGCAGCGGCAGGTCGACTATTTCACCCAGGTCTGCGGCCTGCAGGAGACCGGCCGCGAGAACGGCACCGTCTTCCTCGCCACCAAGGTCGGCGATCTGGCGATCCGGCTGGACAGGGGCAACGAGTCAAAATGTGCGCGCATCGCCTTTCAAGTCGACCCGGCGACCGACTTTGCCGACGTCCGCAAGGGGCTGGAGGCCGAAGGCATCAAGGTCAAGGAGAGCAGCGACGTTGCGCCTGGAATCCCGCGTCAGGTCAGCTTTGAGGACCCCAAAGGCACTGTGCTCGAAGTGTTCGCCGGGCAAACGCCGATCGGCAAGAACGCCGAGGTCAAGGGAATAGGCCCGCTCAAGCTCGGCCATCTCGCGTTCTGCGTCGACGATCCGAAAAAATATGAGGCCTTCTACGCGAAGGTGCTCGGCTTCCGCACCTCGGACTGGATCGAGGACTGGTTCGTCTTCATGCGATGCGGGCCGGACCACCACACCATCAACTTTGTGCGCGGCAAGCGCACGATCATGCATCACATCGCCTTCGAGCTGAAGGATGCAGCGCAGATTTTCTCGGCGTGCGATTTCCTCGGCGGCAGGAACATCAAGCTGACCTGGGGGCCCGGACGTCACGGCCCAGGACACAACATCTACACGTATCATCGAAATCCGGACGACCAGATCATCGAGCTGTTCACCGAACTCGACAAGATGCTGGACGAGGAGCTGGGCTATTTCGAGCCGCGGCCCTGGCATCGCGACCGCCCGCAAAAACCGAAGGTGTGGCACGGTCCGAGCGATGTGTGGGGCCCGCCGCCCACGCCGGAACATCTGCGCCAGCGGGACTAAAGCGGGATGACTTTTCTTCGAATCGTCATCCCGCTTTAGCTTCTTGTTTGAGCATGATCTTTTCCGAAAACCGCTTCACACTTTTCGGGATCATGCTCTAGAACACCGACCGGCGCTTGAAGTTCGCTCGACCGATCCGCGCCACACTCGCTGGACAACGACCGGCGGGTGGTGGATAGGATTCCACAATCGCGATGTTGTGGGGCGACTTGGATGTCCAAAGCAGCCCAATATTCGGCAGTTGAACTGCTGCGCGACGGGCGGCAAATCGAAATCCGCGCCTTCAAGCCGGAGGATCGGCCGGCATTTGTAGCCGCGGCCGGCGAGGTCGGCCCGAGGTCCCGCTACCTTCGTTTCTTCACGCTCAAGCGCGAATTTTCCGAGAAGGAGCGCGAATTCTTTCTGAATGTCGATTTCGACAAGCACGTGGCTCTCGTCGCGCTCACCGAAGAAGCCGGACACAAGCTCATCGTCGGTGCCGGGCGCTATGTCGGCGTGGAGCCGGGTAAAGCCGAGGTCGCCTTTACCGTCGTCGACAGGTTTCAGGGCCTGGGAATCGGAGCGGCGCTTGTGCGGCACCTTGCGATCGTCGCGCGCGAAGCAGGCCTCCATGAGCTGATTGCGGAGGTTCTGCCGGAGAACAAACCAATGCTGCATCTCTTTCAGAAGAGCGGCCTGCCGGTCAGCGTCGCCGCGGAGCCTGACGTGGTGCACATCACCATGCGGCTCCGCTGACCTTATAGGCTCGCCCGCGGTTTTGCGCCTGCAAGGCGCGCCGCCGCCAATCCCATGGCCATCGCGCCGAGCACGAAAGCGCAGGAGGCGGAAGCCTGGAGTGCCTCAAGCATCTGCCCGCGATTGAAGAAAACGATCATCTCGAATGCAAAGACGCCGGGGACCATGATGATGATTCCAGGCACCGTCAGCGTGATCCTCGGCACGTTGAGCCTGCGGTGAACCAGCGACGCCATCAGCCCCACCGCCAGCGCGCCGAAAAACGTCGCCGGCGCCAGCATCATCCCGGCGTCATGCAGTCCAAGCCGCATTACGTTGGCGAGGGCGGCCATGATGCCAACCGACCAGACCGACCGGCTCGGGCAGTTGAAGGCCATGGCGAACGCGCAGCCGCCCACGAAGCTCGCAACAGCCCGCAGCAGCAGCTTGAGCGGATAGGCGAGCTCGATGCCGGGCAGTTGCGCGATGCTGGTCCCGGTTATGCCGATGACGATGCTGAGCCCAAAAGTCGCCGCAAGGAAAAGCATCACGCCGTAGACGAGACGCGTCAGCGCGGCAGCGGTCTGGTACTGCACGAGGTCCAGTTGCGCGGCCACCAGCGGAAACCCGGGCGCGAGAAACAGGATCGACGAAATGAGCCCTCCGGGATGGTTGGCGGTGCCGAAGCCAAGCCTGGCGATGACGGCCGCCACCAGCAGATAACCGGCCGTGGCGATCACGGCGCACACCGCCGCTATGAAATGTTGGTTGAGCCGTCGCCGCGCCAGCAGCAGGCGCGCCGATTGGCCGATCCCTCCGCCGAGGGTCGCCGCGATGATTTCGGGCAGCCCGCAGCCATTGAGGAATGCGAAGCCGCCGCAGGCCGGTCCGACTGCCGCGCCGATCCGCCAAATTCCGTAAAGCGGCGGCCTCGATTCGATTTCCGCGAGGCTGGTCGCTATCGCTTTGGGTGCCAATCCCGGCTCTGCTTTTACCGCGAGGTTCTCGAGCGCGCCGATGCGCGCCGCGTCAACGCCGGGCGGGCCGATCTCCCGGACCAGTGTCGTGGTCAGGGTGCCGCGGCGGCCGGTCACGACGATGCTGTCGAGCGTGATGCCGACGGAAAGCTGATCGAAACCGAGCTTCCGGCCGAGCACCTCCATCCATTCTCGCGTCCGGAATGCGGTGTTGCCGGACCGCAGCATCAACCCGCCGAACCAAAGCAGGACTTCAAGCCGGTCGAGGAGGACGTGCGGCGCGGCGTCATCACCACGCGCGAGCGTCGGCGCTATGTCCGTTCCCGCGGATGGCAAGGGCTCATCTCCTGCATCTCCCACGTTGCGAGACGACGCGCACCGGATCCTGGAGCATAGCGTCTTTGACAAGCTTGCTTTTCAAAAAAAGAAACGGCTCCGGAATGGAGCCGTCAGCAGTTGTCGCGTCACGGAGGATTAGAAGTGATAGTTCACGCCAAACCGGGCGATGTTGTTCTTGAAATCGACCGAGAAGGGCGCGCCAAATGCCACGCCGTCCACCGAACCCGCCTTGATGTAGAGATACTCGACCTTGGCACTCCAATTCCGAGTGAATTTGTATTCCAGGCCGCCGCCGACGGTCCATCCGGAGCGGTTGTCGGACGCGCTGACGGTCACGCCGCCGGCCGTCGCGTCCGCGGAAAACCGGCCATACGCCCAGCCGCCGGTGAAATAGGCCATCCACGGCCCCGGCGCGTAGCCGATGCGCCCGCGCACCGTGCCGAACCAATCAAGTCCGGCCGAAGCCGAGACGCCGCCAACCAGATAGTCGTTGCGCTGGTCCGTGCCCTGGAAGTCGGCTTCGATGCCCAGCACCAGCGGAGACGAAGCCCACTGCCAATTGTAGCCGATCTGGCCGCCACCAAGGACGCCGTTGAAGTTCTCGGACCCGGTTGCGCCGAGATAAGTGGCGCTGACGGTCGACCATCCGTATCCCACGTTGGCGCCGACGTAGCCGCCATTCCACCATAAGACCGGCGCAGGCGCGGGCACATAAGCGGGCGCACGCACCGGCAGGTCTGCTGCGGAGGCCATGCCAATGGACAGTCCGGATGCAGCGATAGCGATCAGGATCTTTCGCATGTTCAGTCCCCCCAAAAAATTGATCGATCAATGGGTGAATTATGTCGCCCGACAAAATCTAACGTGCGCGATCCGATCGCCGATATTGCACCAAGGGCGGACCTGCTTGTACCAAAGTATATCGGAGCCATGAGGGCTGCCTGCGGAGCGCCGAGGGACGACCCGATTTTGCGCTATTTTCCCGACATTTGATCGTCACCTGAGCCAAAGTTTTCGATCAGGATGTGACTGCTGATCAGCAGCACCCAGATCGGCAGGACGAGGAAAGCCCAGCTGATGTAATAGCTGCCGAGCAGAAGAATCAGCGCCAGAACCAGTCCCACGATTGCGATCCAGCGGGGCACGACCCGCGTGCGAAATATCACCATCGAAGTTGAAATCATGAACACGCCGGCCATCTTGAGGGCGTAGACGTTTGCAAGGTTGTAGGCGAGCGCTCTGGCCAGATGCAGCGTCGTCGAACTGGCCATGGCGTCGGGCTCGGCGGTGTGGACGATCACGATGGCGCCGATCACCGCGGCGGATGCAAACAGCATCGCCAGAAACAGCAAGGCGCTGCCAAAGAACACGGTCGCAAAGAAGCGGTCCTCCTGCGGGCCAAGCCGGTCACGGAGCACGCCGATGAACCAGAGAAAGGCGACCCCTGCGAACGGCATCAGGTTGAGGGCAAGTGCAACAATGCCCGAGCTTTTCGCGAGCCATGCGCCCGTATCCAGCGGATCGGCGGGAACCGAAAGACGAAACAGGCCAAGCGCCGCCACCAGAAGGATCGAAAATATGATGCCGGCGAGCGCGGCGGCTTTCGGCGTCCGCAAGCTGCGGCTGGTGAGGGTTGCGGTCTCCGCCATTGTCGGCCGCCCTGCCTAGCTGGCTCTCGTCGGACGCAGATAGACGAACCAATAGACCGCGCCGACCATCAGTGAACCGCCGATGATGTTGCCGATCGTCACCGGCACGAGGTTGCCGACCAGGAAGTTCGTCCAGGTGAGGGCGGGGAAGTCGGCAGCAGTCTTGCCGATCGACGCCCAGAACGAATCCGGCGCGCCGCTCTTGATGAACAGGCCCATCGGCAGGAAGTAAGCGTTGGCGATGCAGTGCTCGAAGCCGGCCGCGGCGAATGCGGCGATCGGCGGGACCGCGGTGACCACCCGATCGATCGTGGTGCGGGCACCGAAGCACATCCACACCGCGATGCACACCAGCGCGTTGCACAAGATGCCGAGTGTCAACGCCGGCATGAAATCGAGCGCCGCTTTGCTGTTCGCCGTTGTCAGCGCCACCAGTCCGACGGCGCCGTTGCCGAAGGTGTATTGCGTCGAGAGAAACGTCAGTGCAGCGGTTGCGATTGTTCCAATGCAGTTTCCGACAAACGCAATCAGCCAGTTCATCAGCACCGCGCGGGTGGTGACCTTGTGGCTCGCCCAGGCCATGACGAGCAGGTTGTTGCCGGTAAACAGTTCTGCGCCGCCGACCACGACCATGATGAGGCCGACGGAAAAGACCAGTCCGACCAGCAGCCGCGTGATTCCGTAAGGAAGGGCAGCCGACATGGCGGTGGTGTCGCCGGCCGGGCCGATCGTGATGCTTCCGGCGCCCACCGTCGTTGCAAAAATTGCGCCGAACGAGATGAACGCACCGGCAAGTACGCTCAGCACAAAGACCGTCAGCACGTCCATCTGCGCGCGCCGGACGCCGGCCTGCTCGGCGCGGATCGCCATGTCGGAGGGCAGGATTGGGTCGATCGTGATCGCCTGAGGAACCTTGACCGTATCCGGAGTTGGCGCGTCATTCATTGTCGTGCTCCGGCGGTCGGCCGCCGCGGATCATGCGCCGGCACGCCCCGCGGCAGCGTAGACTTCCTGCCGTTCATTTTGGCCCGGCGATCATCAACAGCCCGACGATCTGAACCGCGATGACCTTTACGATCGTCATCGACGGGAAGATCATCGCATAGCCGATGTCGGGCCGCTCGGTCGGAGCCATCCGGGTGGAGTAGACGAGAATGGCCGGATTGCCGGTCGCACCCGAGGCGACGCCGACGAGATCGTCGAACGGAATCTTCATCACGTAGTGACCGACCAGCAGCACGATGGCGACAGTGGTCAGCAGGATGGCCGCGCCGATGAACAGCATCGTCAATCCCGACTCCGCGACGGTTTTCACGAAGGGCTGTCCGGCATTGATTCCGACCGATGCGAGGAATATCGCAAGGCCGTAGTTGCGCAACACGATGTTGGCGGGCAGCGGCATGGTCCAGAGCATCGGGCCGGTGCGGCGCAGCTTGCCGAGGATCAAGGCGACGATCAGCGGGCCGCCGCCGATGCCGAGCGTAACGATGCCGACTCCAGGGATCGGGATCGGAATGAGACCCAGCAAGACGCCGAGCACCATGCCAAGTCCGAGCGACACGTAGCTGAACTCAGACGTTGCTTTCACCGTATCGCCAAAGAATTTGCGGATTTCCTCGCGTTGGTCAGGCGGCATCAGCACGCCGACACGGTCGCCGAACTCCAGCATCAGGTCAGGCGCCGGCACGAGGTCCATGTCATAGCGCCGCACGTGCAGCAGATGGGTCGGAAAGCCGGCCGGCAGCTTCAATTGGGCGAGCGGGACACCCACAACGCTGGCCTTGCTGACGAAGACGCGGATGTAGTCGAGCGCCGATCGGTCCTTGGCGAGGAGTCCGGGCGTCAGCGCACCGAGCTTCGCGGCGGCCGCGGCGATCATCTCCTGCTGGTCGGCCACGACCAGCAGGCCGTCGCCGGCATTGAGCACGATGTCATCGGACGGAACCGTGTTGCTGCCGCCTGCGCGGACCATCGTGACTTGCAGGCCGGGGGGCAGATCGCCGCTGACGTCGGCGAAGGCGCGGCCGGCGTAGCTGGCGCCGAGTGTGATCTCGCCCATGTGGAAGCGCTGGGTTTTGGGCGGGAAGCTCGGCTTGACGTGCCGGGTCATGAAATAGATGCACAGGATCGGGCCGATCACGCCGAACGGATAGGCGATCGAGTAGCCGATCGAGGGGTCCTTGTTGCCCATCAGGTCGAGCGCCGCCTGGAGCGTCGCTGTGCTCGTCATCGAGCCGGCATACATTCCGAGCGTATGCCCGATCTGGATCCCGAACATCTGGCCGAGCCCGAGCGCGACCAGCAGGCCGGCGACCACGGCGACCAGTGCCAGGAGGTTGTATTTGCGGCCGGCGGATCCGACCATGCCCTCGAAGAACTGGCGTCCATAGAGGATGCCGATGCCGTAGAGGAACATGATCAGACCGGTGAGGCCGATCGGCCCGACGATGTTGGCCTTCGGTGCAAACGCGCCGATCGCCAGCCCGACGAACAGCACCGCGCCGACGCCCAGCGAAAAGCCGAAGATGTTGATCTGCCCGACCAGATAGCCGACGCCGACGGCGAGAAAGATCGCAAGGATCGGCTGCGTGCCGATGATGTTCTGGGCGAGTTCAATCATGGTCAGAGTCCCCCATCGACGCTTTGTTGGTCGTCAGCGCGCCCGGCACCCCGCGGCGCGAAATTGTTCGATTACCCGTTTCGTCAACTCGGGCGGGCACGTCGGCGTATCGACAAGCTCGTAGTCCATTTTCATCGCCTTCCATTTGAAGGCGCCCATCTGGTGGAACGGTTGGACCTCGACCCACTCGACGTTTTTCATCGGCGCGACGAATTTTGCGATGCCGTCGACATTGGCAGGGTCGTCGGTGAGCCCCGGTACCAATGTGAACCGAACCCACGTGGGCTTCCCCATCGCCGCAAGGCGCTCCGCGAACTTCAACGTTGGCGCGAGCTCGCGGCCGGTGACCTTCTTGTAGGTCTCGGGGTCCGAGCTCTTGATGTCGAGCAGGATGAGATCGATGTTGGCGAGGTAGTCGTCGTCCGCCCGCTCGCCCAGAAAGCCTGACGTCTCGATGGCCGTGTGCAGCTTCATTTTCTTGGCGCCGGCGAAGATCCGCCGGGTGAATTCGAGCTGCACCATGGCCTCGCCGCCCGAAATGGTGAGCCCGCCGTCGAGCGAGCGCAGCGCCGGCGCAAAGCTGTTGAGCCGGTCGAGCACGTGCTGCGCCGAGACGTAGGTGCCGTCCTTCAGGTGCCAGGTGTCGGGGTTGTGGCAATACTTGCAGCGCAGCAGGCAGCCCGAGAGGAACAGCACCACCCGCAGGCCGGGCCCGTCATAGCGCGACGACGTCTCGTAGGAATGCGCATAACCGAACGCGCCCTTTTGATCGTCGCGAAAATCGCCTTCGTCCGGCGCGTCGGGAGACTTGCCGACGCGCAGCTCGTGGCGGTTGCCGCCCTCGAGGGTGCCAACCTGTGCCATCGCCGTGTCCTCGACCCTACACCTCGGCCCTAAACCTTGGCCCTACACCTGGCCGTGGAATGTGCGGCTGATGACGTCCCGCTGCTGCTCGGGCGTGAGCCGCACGAAGTTGACCGCATACCCCGACACGCGAATGGTGAGCTGCGGGTACTTCTGCGGATTCTTCATCGCGTCCTCGAGCGTCTCCTTGTCGACGACGTTGAGGTTCATGTGGAAGCCGCCCTGGCCGAAGTAGGTGTCGAACGCCTTGACCGCGGCGTTGACCACCTCGTCGGGCGACAGGTGCGCCTTTTGCGGCGCGACCGACACCGTGTAGCTGATGCCGTCGAGCGAATCCTTGTACGGCAGCTTCGCGACCGAGAGGCACGAGGCGAGCCAGCCGTGGCTGTCGCGGCCGTGCATCGGGTTGGCGCCGGGGCCGAACGGCTCGCCCTTGCGGCGACCGTCCGGGGTGTTGCCGGTGTGCTTGCCGTAGACCACGTTCGACGTGATCGTCAGCACGCTCTGGGTGTGCGTCGCATTCCGATAGGTCGGGTGCTTGCGGATCTTCTGCATGAACCGCGTCACCAGGTCGGCCGCGATCTTGTCGACGCGGTCGTCGTTGTTGCCGAATTGCGGCGGGTTGCCCTCGATCTTGTAATCGATCGCAAGTCCGGTGTTGTCCCGGATGACGTGCACCTTGGCGTATTTGATCGCCGAGAGGCTGTCGGCGACGACCGAAAGCCCGGCGATGCCGAACGCCATGGTCCGCAGGATGTCCTTGTCGTGCAGCGCCATTTCCAGGCGCTCGTAGAAGTATTTGTCATGCATGTAGTGGATGCAGTTCATCGCGTGCACGTAAGTGCGTGCGAGCCACTCCATCATGTTGTCGAACTTGGCGGACACGTCGTCGTATTCGAGCACGTCGCCGGTGACGGCCGGTGCGATCGGCGCAATCTGGTCGCCGGAGATCTCGTCGCGGCCGCCATTGATGGCGTAGAGCAGCGCCTTGGCGAGATTGACGCGCGCGCCGAAGAACTGCATCTGCTTGCCGAGCCGCATGGCCGAGACGCAGCAGGCGATCGCATAGTCGTCGCCCCAGAACGGACGCATCAGGTCGTCGTTCTCGTATTGCAGCGATGACGTGTCGCGGCTGATCTTGACGCAGTAGCGCTTGAAGCTGTCCGGGAACTGCTTCGACCAGAGCACGGTGATGTTCGGCTCCGGCGCGGGCCCGAGGTTGGTCAGCGTGTGCAGCATCCGGTAGCTGCTCTTGGTCACCATCGGCCGGCCGGACATGTCGACGCCGCCGACGCATTCGGTCGCCCAGTAGGGATCGCCGCTGAACAGCGCGTCGTATTCCGGCGTGCGCAGGAAGCGGACGATGCGGAGCTTCTGCACAAGCTGGTCCCAGAGCTCCTGCGCGCCCGACTCGTTCAGCGTGCCCTCGCGGAGATCGCGCTCGATGTAGATATCGAGGAAGGTCGAGATGCGGCCGATCGACATCGCCGCGCCGTTCGCCTCCTTGATCGCGCCGAGATAGCCGAAATAGGTCCATTGGAACGCCTCCTGGGCGTCCGCGGCCGGCCGGGTGATGTCGAAGCCGTAGAGCTTGGCCATCTCCGCGAGGTCATGGAGCGCCCGCATCTGATCGGCCAGCTCCTCGCGCTGACGGATGACTTCGTCGGTCGGCCACATGTCGTCGAGCTGGGCCCGTTCGGCCTTCTTGGCCTCGAGCAGGCGCGTGACGCCGTACAGCGCGACCCGGCGATAGTCGCCGATGATGCGGCCGCGGCCATAGGCGTCGGGCAGGCCGGTGATGATGCCCGACCTGCGGCAGCGCATGATCTCCGGCGTGTAGGCGTCGAACACGCCGTCGTTGTGCGACTTGCGGTAATGCGTGAACGCGTGGTGGACCTGCGGATCGATCTCGAAGCCTGCGGCCTTCAGGCCGGCTTCGACCATGCGCAGGCCGCCGAACGGGAAAATCGCGCGCTTGAACGGCTGATCGGTCTGCAGGCCGACGATGACTTCGTTGTTCCTGTCGATATAGCCGGGCTTGTGCGCGAGCAGCACCGAGGGTGTCTTGGCGTCGACCGCGAGGACGCCCTTCTTCTGCTCCTCCTGGAAATACGGCTGCAGCTGCGCCCAGACGGCTCGGGTGCGGGCGGTGGCAGGTGCGAGGAACGCCTCATCGCCTGTGTAAACCGTCATGTTCCGGACGATGAAATCCCTCACGTCGATCGACCTTTGCCAATCGCCCGAGGTGAAGTCGCGCCAAGGATTGTCGCTGGCTGGCGAGGGGGCAAGCGCGGCAGTGCTCATGACAGTCTCCTGTCTGGCTGTGATCCGAAATCAAAAGCGTCGGCCCCCCCATTCGAAACCGGAGAGCTGGAGACGGCGGCTCAAGAGCCTTTCTTGAGGCGGTATCCGTACTTCCTCATGCAGGCGCCGCCGGCCGAAGCCCTGGTGGTTTGCTGGTCACCCGGGATCGTCTTGTCGACCTGCGCCTTGCACGTCGCCCACGCTTGTTCGTAGGACAGCTTCTTCTGTGCGAATGCATCAGACGCGGCAGCGAACGCGAAGGCCGCCGCAAGCGGCAGCGCGATCACCAGGAACTGACGATTTGACTTGAGCACGGCGGCCTCCCGATCGTGATGATTGGAATGGTTTCTTCCCAATGAATTCGCGTTCTTGTCGTTGTATTGTTGGGTTGAAGCGTGCCTCAGCGCAGCTGCGGAAAACATTGTACGTGCGTATAGATCGCGCGCAGGCGCAGCCTGGCTACGCGAAAATCAAGCGTCGGTTTGTCGGTTGCCCAGGGGAACCAATGACGGATTGCCGGCCATGTCGAAACCCGCAGCGAGCGCGCGGCTTGAAAGAACATTTATGATCCCAAAGCTATCGGGATCCGACGGCCGGCGCGCCGGTCAACCTAATCGATGATGTGATATCCGCCGTCGATATACAGAGTTTCCCCGGTGATGAGCTTCGCCGCGTCGTGCGCGAGAAAGGCGGTGGCCACGCCAACGTCTTCGATGCTGACGAGGCTCTTCGTCGGGGCCTTTGCCTGGGCCTTGTCCAGCAATGCGTCGAACTCGGGAATTCCCGACGCTGCCCGGGTCGCGAGCGGTCCGGGCGAGATGGCGTGAACCCGGATGCCTTTGGGGCCAAGCTCGGCTGCGAGGTATCGGACGGCACATTCGAGCGCTGCCTTGGCCACGCCCATGATGTTGTAGTTCTTCACCACCATCTGGCTGCCGTAATAGCTCATGGTGAAGAGCGTGCCGCCCTTGCGCATCAGGGGCTCGGCGAGATGCGCCATGCGGATGAAGGTCCAGCAGGAAACGTCCATCGTCGTCAGGAAGCCCTCGCGTCCGACATCGACGACCCGGCCGTGTAGCGCCTCCTTCGGCGAGAAGGCGATGGAGTGGACGAGAAAATCCAGCTTGCCCCACTCGTCCTTGATGCGCTCGAAGACCGCCTCCATCTGTCCGGGCGCGTTCACGTCGAGTGGCATCACGATCGGCGAGTCGAGCTCGCGCGCCAGCGGCTCGACGTACTTCTTGGCTTTGTCGTTGAGATAGGTCACGGCGACTTCGGCACCAAACGCCCGGAATGCCTTGGCGCAGCCCCAGGCGATCGAATTGTCGTTGGCGATGCCGACGACGAGGCCCTTCTTGTCCTCGAGCAGCTTGGCGCGAACGGCGGGGATCGCGGAGGAATCCTTGTTTGCGCCCGAAGCGGTCAGATGCTGCTCGGCAGCCTTTTCGAGTTGGCTGAATGCATCGCGCCTGTCCTTCGCATCGGTGACGCGCGCGACCTCCAGCCCATTGATCTTCAGATGACCTTCGCCCCACGGCGCAACCTCGATTTCCAGTTTCTCGCCGCGCATGGTCGCGACGAATTGCTGGGTGATTGCACCTTTGCCGGCCACTTTGTCGTTCGATTTCCAGTTCGGCTTTCTCATGTGCCCCCGCTCGAAATGTATGGCGCCGTGCTCAAAGGGCCATGACAGAAACGTTGTCCGGGATATTGAGCTCCGCCTCGGTCGCGGCCACGACCTGAGCCGCTGATACTCCCGGCGCCGTCTCGACCAGCGTCGCATGTCCGCCGCGAAACGCGATCACCGCCATCTCGGTGACAACCATGTCGACGGTGCGCAATGACGTGATCGGCAATTTGCATTTCCTGACGATCTTGGTGGCACCCTTGGCCGTGTGTTGCATCGCCACGATGACGCGTTTTGCACCCGTCACCAGGTCCATCGCGCCACCCATGCCCGGCACCATCTTTCCGGGAATCACCCAGTTGGCGAGATATCCGTCCTGATCGACCTGCAGTCCGCCCAGGACGGTGAGGTCCACGTGGCCGCCGCGAATGAGGCCGAACGACGTCGCGCTGTCGAACGTGCATGCGCCCGGCAGCGCCGTGACCGGGCGGCCGCCCGCGTCGGTCAGCGTCGGATGCGCCATGCCTTCTGCGGGAGGCGCACCGGTGCCGATCAGTCCGTTCTCGGACTGGAAGAACACGTGCACGCCCTCGGAAACGTGCTTTGCCACCAGCGTCGGAATTCCGATCCCGAGATTGACGAGCATGCCCTCCGACAGTTCCTTGGCAATCCGGCGGGCGATGATGTCCTGCGGTTCCACGATCGGCCTCAGGAGTTGGAAACCAGATAGTCGACGACGGGGGCGGGGGTCACGACGTGGTCGGGCGAGATCACGCCGGTCGGGACGATATTGTCGGCGCTGACGATGACGGTGTCGCCTGCCATCGCGATGACCGGGTTGAAATTGCGTGCGGTCAGCGCGTAGCTGAGATTGCCGAGGTAGTCGGCGAGGAAGGCCTGCACCAGGGCGAAGTCGGCGCGCAGCGCCGGCTCCAGCAGATAAGTCTTTCCTTTGACTTCGACCTTTTGCTTTCCGTCTTCGACAGGTGTGCCGAGACCGGTCGGCGTGAGGATCCCGCCCAGACCATAGCCGCCGGCGCGGATGCATTCGATCAGCGTGCCCTGCGGCACGAGTTCGACTTCCAATTCGCCGGCCATCATCTGGCGCTGTGTTTCGGGATTGAGTCCGATGTGGCTCACGATTGCCTTCCGCGCCAGTTTGGCGCTGATCAGCTTGCCGATCCCGCGGGTCGGCACCGCCGTGTCGTTGGCGATGACGGTGAGATCGCGCTTCTTCTGCCGGACGATCTCGTCGATCACGCGCTCAGGCGTACCCACCGCCATGAACCCGCCGATCATCAGGCTTGCGCCATCGGGGATCATGGAGACCGATTGCTCGAGAGAAACCGTTTGCATGCGGTGCCCATCGTGCGGAGTGTCCGCTGGCGACAGTCAATGTCGAGCACGCTATCTGTGCTCGACACGATCGCTCTCACCCATCCGATGCCGAAGCATGCTGCACCGCAATTATACCAGCGTATCGTCTATACGTGCGTATAGTGCATGGCGCGTCCGGGGTCTGAATAAATGGCCCGGCGGGTGTTTTCGGAAATTGCTTTTGCGGTTTTCGCTCGGGCGAACGAGCTCGCTTTGCGAGCAGGCCGAGGCTCGACATGGATCATCCCATCAGACGGCCTGAAGAGATCCTGGCGCTTCGTCCGCTGCGGCAGGTTCTTGCGTCAAAGCCGAGAGATCTCTGGACCGTCGCTCCTTCCGATTCCGTGCTGTCGGCGCTGCAGATCATGTCCGACAGGGATGTCGGCTGCGTCGTGGTGCTTGAGCACGATGCGCGGTCATCACGCTGCTGGCCGTCACCGGCCTCACCCACAAGCAGGCCTACAAGGACATCTTCGTGATCACGATGATCAAGACGGCGGCGGTGTTTTTCGTCATCGGCTTCTACCACCTGACGGGGATTTACTGACGGGTCGGCCTGTCACGCACGCCGGGGTCTGGCGGTCTGCCCACGTTCGAGGACGCGCCCGGTTCGTTCGTCAAGGTGCGGTTGGCTTGGAAACAGGCGTTCTGAAGGGTTGGGGAGCGATCGGTGTCGGCCCAGATTGGTAATCGGATTTGGCATCGCGGTCGACAGCGGGACGGCATCGCTTCGGTGCGATCGGTTGCTGCTCTTGCAATTGCGCTGCTTGGCTGTTGGATTCCGGCGCAAGACGCAGTCGCGGCGCGGCTGAAGACAAAGCCCAACCAGATTCGGATCCAGTATGTGCCGCCGACCGACCCGCAGCATCAGGCGCTCTATTCCCAGATGCGGGAAGGCCGCGCGCTCGAGGATTTGCAGCAACTGCTGAGTCCGCTCCGGCTGCCTGATCCTCTGCTGCTGAGAGTTTCCGGATGTGAAGGCATCAAGAATGCCTGGTCCGGAGCGGGGATCGTCAACATTTGCTACGAGTTGCTCGCCGACATTCTCCAGAACGCTGCCGAGAGCGACCTGCCGATCGGCATCTCCAAGGCCGACACGATCATTGGACCTGTCCTCGACGTCTTCCTGCATGAAACCGCGCATTCGGTGTTTCGCATGCTTAAAATTCCGATTCTTGGACGCGAGGAGGACGCCGCTGATCAGTTCGCGGCCTACCTCACGCTCAAGCTCGGAGGCAGCGAAGCGCGTCGGATGGTCCTGGGCACGGCGTATGGGTATAAGCGCGAGGTGCCCGGGAACGAGGTGTCGGTTCCGGTCAGGACGCTCGCTGATGAGCATTCGCTTCCGGCGCAACGCCTTTATACGCTTCTGTGTCTTGCCTACGGCGCTGACCAGAAGCTGTTTGCCGACATTGTCGCAAAAGGCTTCCTTCCCGAGGAGCGGGCCGCGGGCTGTGCCGTCGAATACGGGGATCTGGACTTCGCGATGACCAAGCTGATCCGTCCCTACGTCGACATGCAACTGGCGAAGAAATTTCGAGTCGTTTGGACCCGTACGATCTCCGCCCGGCGAGAACGGCTTCTCCGCCGGTAGCGGACAATTTGACGTCGCGTCCTTTGCCCGAGGCGTCGCCTCGGTTTGTGCCGGGGCGGCTTGGATAATCGCTGACGGCAGTGGAGAATGTTGGATCCCCGTTCTTCTTCATGTGATGCCAGTCTCGACAGGTCACGAATGAAACTGCGATTGATTTGGTACGCGCTGACGTTGCTGGCGTTCAGCGCGCCGGCCCACGCCAAAGGAAAATCAAATTGCGCATTGTTGCAGCGCCTCGCACAGCAGCACTCAAATGATATGGCCCGGCGGGAATCGATGGACCATGCCGGGTTCTCGAGCCGGGCAGCTCAGGGCGCACGGGCTGAGAACGTCGCGACGGGGAGCAAAACCAGGGCAGGCGCGATGGCCCAGTGGTGGACCTCGCCCGGGCATGCCGCGAACATGCTGCTGCCGGGGTGCAAAATGGTGGCCCATGCGGTGTCGAAGTCAGGCCGCTATTACTGGACCATGCTGATCGGGCGATAGACCGGCAGTCGGCCGCAGTCTCCGTAGCGGTCATCCGCTATATCGGTTCGGCGAGCTTGCGAAATGTCGATCGCATCAGGTCGAAGTGAGCCTGGATCGGTATCGACGTGTCCTTTTCCATCTCGCCGAGCCGAACGGCGGTTTCGACGACCAGCCGGCAGCGCGCGAAGCGGCGTTCGACGAAGCGTTCAAAAATATTCGGAACCGGGCCGCCATCCGCCAGCATCTCTGCGAGAACGACCGCATCTTCGATCGCGATGCCTGCGCCGGTCGCCAGATGCGGAGTCGTCGTGTGGGCGGCGTCGCCGATCACCGCAACGTGGCCGCGGTGCCAGGGCGGCGGCAGCAGGAACGCATCCATGGGCCGGTAGTCGACCTTCGCCGGGTCGGTGATGTGGGCGCGCGCGTGCTCGAGAACCCGCCCGCTGAAGTCGCCAAGCTGCTCCAGCAGCAGAAGGTGCATCCGGTCCGGCGGCAGGCGGTCGCCGCTGCTGATCGGCTGGACCAGGAACAGAAACATTTCGTCGCGGGAGTGGGGATTGACGCCGGCCTTGGTGTGCGGGCCGTAGAACATCTGCATGCATTCGACGTCCGGCGACCTCGGCATGGTCGCGCGCCAGACCGCGAGCCCGGTAAAACTCCGCGCGGCCGGATCGCCGAACACGAGATTGCGGACGCGCGAATGGGCGCCGTCGCAGCCGATCACGGCATCGTAGCTGTTGCGGCTTCCGTTGGAAAAAGTCACCTCGACGGCGTCGCCGGCCTGATCAAGCTTCGAGGCCGTGGTGCCGAGCCAAACCGCAACGCCAAGCCGCTCCGCTGCGCGGATCAGGACATCATGCAGCGCCGGCCGGCCAATCGCGACCGTCGCCGGATAATCGGGTCCGCAGAGCCGCGGCAGACGGAGCGCGTCAAACTCGCGGCCGGTGGCATCGGCAAAGATGATGCGATCGAAGCCGAATGACACCGCCACGCACGGATCGATCAGGTCGATCGACTTCAGCGCCCGGAGTGTCGGGCCGGTCAGGCTGATCCCGACGCCGAGCACGTTCCAGCGTGGCTGGATTTCCGCCACGTCGACGTCGATGCCGTGGCGCCGCAACGCCACGGCGAGCGTCAGCCCGGCGATGCCGCCGCCGACGACAAGCACCCTTCTGGCGCCGGCCACGCGCAGCGCCGCTACTCCGGCTTCAGCTTGGCGGCCTTGACGATATCGCGGAAGCGATCCTGATCGCGCCGCATCCGGGCGCCGAACTGCTCGGGCGTTTCCTTCAGCGGCTCGAGTCCGCCGGTCGCCATGCGCTGCTGCACCGCAGGATCGTCCTGCATGGCATGAATATGCTTCACCAGCGTCGCGATCACCGGTGCGGGCGTCCCTTTTGGCGCGACGACACCGAACCAGGTGACGAACTCGTAGCCTGGAAGCCCTGCTTCGGCGGACGTGGGGAATTGCGGTGCCGATTTCAGCCGCTGCGATTGGGCCACCGCAAGAATCTTCAGCATTCCGGCATCGACCCCGCTGCGCACAGCGCCGAGCCCGACAAAGGTGAGCTGAACATGGCCTCCGACCGTGTCGTTCACCGCGGGACCTGCGCCGCGATAGGGGACGTGCAGGACGTCGACGCCGGCCGCGGCCTTGAACATCTCGCCCGCAAGATGCGGCGCCGTGCCGTTGCCGCCCGAGCCATAGGACAGCTTGCCGGGCTCTTTCTTGGCCAGCGCGATCAGCTCGGTGAGATTGCTGGCCGGCAGCTTGGCATTGGCAACGACCAGGATGGCGGAGCTGGTCACGGGAGCGACCGGAACAAGATCGACCAGCGGATCGAACGTCATGTCGGTGTAGATATGCGGATTGATGGCGACGTTGCCGATCTGAATGAGCCCGAGCGTGTAGCCGTCCGGGTCGGACTTGGCGACCGCCTCGGCCCCGATATTGCCGCCGGAGCCGGATCGGTTCTCGATCACCAGCCGCTGACCGAGCGATTTATCCAGGCTGTCGGCCAGGATCCGCGCGGCCACGTCCATCAGCCCGCCGGCCGCCGTGATGACGATCAGCCGGATCGGCTTGTTCGGGTAATCCTGGGCGAGGGAAGGGCCCGGCACATGCGCGACCGCGATCGCGGTCATTGCGAACACGCAAATACGCGCAAGCCGTTGCATGATGATTTGCCCGTTCGTTCGAACCGTACGGCATCAGCCTAACTTTGGCGCAACTCTCCACCAAGAGCTTTATTGAGGAACCGTGCGGTGCACGGCGATGCGCGGGCTCGAATGGACCGCCTGCCGAATGGCTCGACGTATCGCGGGCAGAAGATACAACGGAAAATAGCTCACGCGCCGGCGCGTCGTGCTCGTGTCGTCCTGCGTCTACGACCCCGTTGCGCTGGATGTGACACCGACCCGGGCGATCGGCGAGACCGCCCGCGCGCGGCTCGGCATCGGCTGACCGGGCGGCTACTCCGGCTGGATGCCGGCGGCCTTGATGATCGCGCCGTAGCGCGCGAGGCCGTCATTGATCAGGTCGGCGAACTGCTTGGGCGTGCCGCCGATCGCGGTATAGCCGTTGGCGTCGAAGCTCTGCACCACGTCAGGCTCCCTGAGCGCCTTGTTCATCTCGGCGTTGAGACGGGCGACGATCGGCTCCGGCAGCCCGGGCGGACCGAAGAAGCCGAACCACGACGAGGGCTTGCGGAACGCCGGGATCAACTCCGACATGGACGGCACGTCGGGAAGCCTGGAATAGCGGGCGGGCTCCAGCACCGCGAGGATCTTCACCTGGCCGGCCCTGGCTGCGGCGTCGGCATTGGCCACCGAGATGAACACCATCGGAATGTGGCCGCCGATCACGTCCTGCATCGCCGGCGCGACTCCGCGATAGGGCACGTGCTTGATCTTCACGCCGGCGGTCTCGTTGAACAGCTCGCCCATTAGGTGGAACACCGACCCGACGCCCGAGCTTCCGAAGGACAGCTCGTTCGGACGGGACTTCGCATAGGCGATCAGCTCCGGCACCGAATTCACCGGCAGCGAGGGGTGGACCGCAAGACACGTGACCGGCTCCACCGCGGCAACGATCGGCGTGAAATCCTTGACCGGGTCATAGGGCAGGCTCTTCACCAGATATGGCGCCGTCACGTGCGTTCCGGCCGTTGCCGCAAGCAGCGTTGCGCCATCTGGGGCCGCGCGCGCGACGCTGTTGGCGCCGATGGCGCCGTTGGCACCGGTGCGGTTTTCGATGACGACCGGTTGCCCCAGCGGGCCGGCGACTTTCGCCGCGACCAGCCGTGCCACCTGGTCGAGCGCCGGGCCGGGCGGAAACGGCACGATCATCGTGATGGGACGCGAGGGCCAGCTTTGCGCGTGCGCGGCGGACAGGCCGGCCATGGCTCCGATGGTCACGATCAGCGCTGTAAGGATTCGCATGGCCTTGGGCATTCCTCGGTTTTTCGATCTTTGTGCAAAAAGACTTCTGGCTCGACTATTTGGGATCGCCCGGCGGCGACACGGTAACGCCAGGCGGTCCGCCGCGTTCGATGGCGGTCCGCACCACACCGGACGCCTTCGCTGTTTCGACGAACTCGCTGACATAGGCGAGCCAGGCTGCCTTGCCTTTCGGAACGACGATGCGGTTGATGTTGGCGCCGTACCGGTCTTCCAGCACACGCGATCCGGTCAACCGACGCGCATATCCCAGAAGTGTGGGGCGGGCCGACGCCATCGCGCTGGCTTGTCCGTCGCGCAAAAGTTCGAATGTGCGATCCGGGGTTTCGGCGTGCGCGAGCTCTGCCTGCTTCAGCAGGCGGCTCAATTCCGCGGTCGACGCATGATTGCGCACGGCGGCGATCTTGGTCCCCGATCGGTCTGCATCGACGACACGCTGGATCGCGCTGTTGCCCGGCACCAGCAGCGTGTAGTCGAATTGAAAAATCGGCGACGAGAAGTCGCCAACGTCGGCGGACCGTTCGTCGAACGGCAGAAACAGGAGGTCGCAGGCGCCGGCCTTGAGGCAGGCAATGGCCTGCGGCGGCGTCGGGTGCTCGACCAGCACGAGCTGAACGCCGATGCGGGCGGCCAGCGCCCGGGCGCTCTCCGCCCACACTCCCTTCAGTTCTCCGCTGCTTGCATCCTTGGTGTATTGCGGCAGGAACAGGCCGACCCGCACCTTGCCGCTCTGGACAAGGTCCGCCACACGCGGATCATTTCCTTGCTGCGCACGGCCTGCCCCTGAACTCGCGAGCAGAGCGGTGAGAGTGAACAGCAATGCCCATTTCCAGCCCATCGAACTCTCCATGATTTTTGCACAGACTGCCGCTGCGTTTACATTTTAGCAACCTTGCATGGAGATTTGTGCGCTTCCGCTGCGACCTGAGTCGCAATCGCGACCCGATAAGCGGTGAAATATACCGAGCGAACACTCGTACGCGTGTAGTTGCATGACTGCGGTGCTCGTTTGCGGCTGCGGCGGAAGCCGCGGCAAAAACTCCGGCCTTTGCACTGGTAGCCGCCACGCAAGAAGCTTGGAGCTCAGCACAGTCGCTCGGGTGGCGGGCACGAAGTCATGCCGATCAAGGCCACGTTGTTCAGGCTCGCGCGTGCCGCCTTCAGCAGCGGCCTTTCGCCGTTTCAGGTATCCCATCGCTCCGGGGCGCGCGGCCGGGCTCTGCGGCTCCTGCCGAGCGTGACCGCAGCCCTCGTCGGCATCGCAATAGCTTGCGCGGCGGCCTACGTGGTGTCCGTCTGGGAAGCGCGGAACGCCAAATTGAGCTTCGATGTGGCTGCCGAGAACCGATCCCGGGTGCTGCAGGCCGGCCTCAACGAGTATTTGACCAAGCTCGGCGCATCGCAGGCGATGTTCAATTCCGTCGACGACAAGATCACGCGTCGCGAGTTTGAAAACTACGCGAATGCGATGTTGAAGTTCAGCTCATCCATACAGACGCTGTCCTGGCTGCCCCGTGTCCGACCGGAGGATCGCGCGGCGTTCGAGCTTGCTGCTGCACGTGAGGGTCTTGCCGGTTACCACATTAAGAACCGCACGCGTGACGGCGGCTTTACTCCCGCCGGGCCGCAGGACGAATACTTCCCGGTTCTGTTTTCGACGGTGCCGAAGACCTCGCCGCTCTATGGCCTCGACATGAGCCCGTATCCCCATACGCGGGAGCAGATGGACCAGGCGCGCGACAACGCCCGGCTCGGCTTTTACCAGCTCTGGAGCCTCGCCAGCGCGCCGGGCGTGCAGCACGGCTTTGTCTTTCTGCTGCCGGTTTACCGGCAAGGTGTGCCGAACGGCACGGTGGACGAACGCCGCCGCAACCTCGTTGGCTTCGTCTCCGGCGCGATGGTGACGGCAAAGATGATCGACGCGGTCCTTTCGGTATGGTCCGCGCCCCCAGGCATTGAGTTCTTTTTCTTCAACCCGCACGGCGGGCCGGACGACCTCCCGCTCTATGCGCAACTTTCCGAGCCGCAGACCTCGTCATGGGCGCAGAAGTCGCGCCGCCTGCTTACGACCGGACTGCACTGGTCGCAGGATATCCTGGCAACCTCGGGCGCACCGTGGCTGACGGTCGTGGCCGTGCCGACGCCGGGTGGTCTTTTGGAGACGCGTTACGGCCGCACCTGGATCGTCCTGATCGCCGGCCTGATCCTCACCGCCGGCGTCACGATCTATCTGTGGCGCGTCGCCCATCACACGCTCAATCTGAGCGAGGCGAACAAGACCATTTCTGAACTGGCCGAAACCGATGCGCTGACGACGCTGGTCAATCGCCGCGTTTTCGCCGAGCGGCTCGAGGCGGCGTTTGCGTCCAGCAACCGTGGCGCTCCGGGCTTCGCGGTGCTCTATTTCGATCTCGACCACTTCAAGGACGTCAATGACACGCTTGGTCATCTGCTCGGCGATGCCTTGCTGCGAGCGGTTGCGGGCCGGGTCAGGGGTGTCTTGCGCGACAACGACGTCGTCGCGCGGTTCGGCGGGGACGAATTCGCGGTCCTGCAGCACGACGTGTCCGACGTGGCGAGCACGGAAAAATTGGCGGCCAGAATCTGCAGCGCCGTGGCCGCACCCTATGTGATCGACGGAAACGAGATTCACGTCTCCGCCAGCATCGGCATATCGCCTTATGAGCCGGACATCGCCCGGCCCGAGGTCATGATGATTCAAGCCGATCTCGCGCTCTATCGCGCCAAGGAGGACGGCCGCAACTGCTTCCGCTTCCACAGCGCCGACCTGGACCGTGAGGTCGAGGAGCGCGTCACCATCACCGAAGATCTGCGGGGCGCGATCGACCGTGGCGAAATCGCGCTTCACTATCAGCCGCAGGTCGCGCTGGCCTCGGGCAGGATCGTCGGCATGGAGGCGCTGCTGCGATGGAACCATCCAACGCGCGGTCTCATCATGCCGTCGGTTTTCATTCCGGTCGCCGAACGGACCGGACTGATCATGCTGCTGGGACGATGGGCGTTGGATGAAGCCTGCCGTCAGATGCGGGAATGGATCGGGCAGGGCATTGCTCCGAAGCGGATCGCGGTGAACGTATCCGCCCTGCAGTTCAGGATATTGTCCGATCTCGAGCGCAACATCGCGGACAGCCTTGCCAGGCACGGTGTCGCGCCCGAACTGCTGGAGTTGGAGCTGACCGAGTCGGTGTTGATGGAAGCGGTCCGGCAGCACAGCGATTGCTTCGACCGGTTGCGGCAGCTTGGCGTGAGAATCGCGATCGACGATTTCGGCACCGGATATTCGTCGCTTCACTACCTGACGACGTACCGCGTCAATCAGGTGAAGATCGCCCAGCAGCTTGTCTCGAAGGTCGATAGCGATTCCCGTAACGGCACCGTGGTGCGCGCGGCCGTCCGGCTCGCGCGCGACCTCGATATCGGCTGCATCGCCGAAGGCGTCGAGTCTGAGGCACAGGCGAAATTTCTGCTGGCCGCGGGCTGTGACTACGCGCAGGGCTATTATTTCAGCCGCCCGGCCGATGCCAGGCGGGCGGCCGACCTGCTCCGGAAGGGCGGAGTCGGGCCGGCACGCCCGTTGCGCGTCGTCAAGACGACGGCAGCGTAGGCCCCGCGGTTGGACGCGGTTCACTTCGATTGAACGGCCGACGCCTGCCGGGCGGCGGGTCGTTGACAGATGCGCGGCGTAACACGCAACGACACCGGCCGTCCTGTGGCTTCGCGCACTTCAAGGCTCGGCTGCCTGGCCGCAGACTTTCGAGCATACGACGCGGAGAACCGCCATGTTCCAGACGACGCAGACGCTCCAGCCCGTTTCGACGGCTTCCGGTGCCGGCGCGATGGCCACGCATTCTGCGAACCACGCGCCGTCCAGGCTCGTCGATGATCGTGAAACGCTGTACAAGGAGTTCGCGACGCGGCTCCACGCGCTGGTCTGGTGCGAGGGATAAGCCCGAACGAGGGCTGGGCATGCCCCGGATGCGGATTTCGCTGCTGCTGTTTGGCTCCGCACTGCTGTGCGGCGCGGTTGCGTCGTCGCAAGCGTTGGCGCAGGGCGCGACCAGGATCGGCGCTGCCAAAGCCGTTGAGAACGATGTCGAAGGCCGGCTGGGTAAATCGGTTCACAAGCTCGCCGTCGGCAGCGAGGTCTTCCAGAACCAGCTGGTGCGGACCGGCAAGGCCAGCACCGCCAGGCTGCAGTTTCTGGACGAAACCGATCTCAGCCTGTCGCCGTTCACGCAAGTGGCGCTCGACCGTTTCGTCTACGACCCGGACAAGAACACCGGCCGGGTTGTCATCAACGTGCCGCGCGGTCTTGTCCGCTTCGTCACCGGATCGCTGGAAAAGCAGAGCTACACCATTCGCACGCCGATCGCCTCGATTGGCGTGCGCGGGACGGTGTTCGACCTTTTGGTATGGTCCGATCGGATGTCGGTGCTGCTGCGGGACGGCGGTGTCGAACTCACCCTACAGCCCCGCCGCGTTTACGTGCTCGACCGCCCCAACACCGCGATCACGATCTGGCGCGATGGCCGCGTGAACGGACCACACGATTGGACCCGCAGCATCACCGACTTTGCGGTGCTCACGCCGCCGACCCAGCGTCGGGCCGCGCCTGCGCCCACGGGGCAAAAGGCGGCGCAGCCGCTCGGGCCGCGCCCGGGCGAATCAACCGGCGGCACGAGCCTGAGCGGCGGCACGACGCGGCCGACCACCCCCGGGAGACCGCCCGGCCCCGGCCTGCTCGAAGGCGGCTCGAATGTCGGAAATCAAGGCCCGGCGCCGGCCGGGCGGCCGCTCACGCCGGGTGGTGGCGGCGGCAGCGGCACCATTCGGTGATTCCCGCGGGCACGATGAACCATCAGCCCGCAGGTGGACGCCGAAAGTTGTTGCGGCCGAAACCGAACAGGGTCGGTGCCGAATCGGACATGTCGCGCGGGATAGGGTCCTGAAAAGTCGCGGAAAAATCCGGGTTGTCGCCACGTCGGTGCGGGCGTCGGGGCCGCGGCGCGACCTAATCTCGGGTGGGCCCCTTTGACACCGGCCCGTGGGTGGAACTAGCTTTTCAAGTCTCCCAACCCCATGGAGGGCCGTTATGACTCAGGGGCATATTGCTACGGGTGGGAAGCCAAAGTTGACGCCAGCTGATCTTGTTAGCGTCAAGCCTGACGAGAGCTTTCTGTGGCGTCAGGAAATGACGAATTGCGCGTACGACTTCGAAACGCAGACTCGCCGCTGGAGCGAGAGCGATAAGATTCGTCAACTGATGATGACAACCGGCGCGCCGACCAGCAGCACGGCGTTTGATGGGGAGAGGGACGAATAGGTCCTTTGCTCCGCCTGCGCGCTTATCGATCCGCTTCCCGCTTGGGGCGACCTGAGCGGGAAGCTATTTTTGGTGCGGCATCATGATCGCGAGATCACGAGTCACGCTGCTCATCACCAATTCGATAGACTATGTCGCCGATCTGCTGGTCGCGCGGCTCGGGAGCGAGAAGGTCTTTCGTTATAACACCGATCTCTGGCCGCAATACGGCCTGCTCGTCTCCGGCGACCGTATCGAGATTTCCGATCCTACCGACCGTTCGATCGACGATGCGAGTATTGCCAAGGTTTACCGGCGCTCGTCGATGCGGCGGTCGATGCTATTCCCGCAGCTGAAGCTTACCGACCTTGAGCGCTACGCCGAAGAGGAGGTGCACGCCGCCTGGACGGATCTGCTGAACATTTTCTGTGAGCAGGGAAAGCTGGTCCTGAGTCAGCCGCTGGCCACGCAACGATCCGGAAAGCTGCAGCAGTTGCGCCTCGCGGAAAAGTACTTCCGAACCACTCCCCACCGGTTTCTGCTCAATCGCGACGATCTGCTTCGAACCGGCGTATCGTCGGTTTGCAAGAGTTTCAATTTCAAATTCGCCGACGGTATCGGCTTCTATAGCTCACGGGTCGACGAAGGCGATCTCGACTCAACGCAGCCTTGGTTTTTGACCGACTATGTCGATGCGACCCACGACGTGACCGTCGCCGTGGTCCGGGACGAACTGTTCGCCTTCGAACTGGACCGCTCGATCTTTATCGAGAACACCATCGACTGGCGGCAATCTCCCGTTAGGCATGCGCATCGGGGCTGGAATCGAATCGAAATTCCGGCGCAGGTGCGGAACGGAATATTTAATTTCATGAACGAGGTTGGTCAGCACTTCGCTCGCATCGATTTTCTGCGCAAGGATGATCAGTACACGTTCCTTGAAGCCAACTACAATGGAGAGTGGGGTTGGCTCGATCCGGATGCGACAGAAGGACTGATGCTGAAGATCGTTCACGAAATACATCCTGATACGCCTTGCGTGAACGGCCCCGGCCGCCCGCGGAGCTAACCAGCTACGGCACTGCGTCGGGTGCCGCGTCGATGGCGCGCAGCGCGCCGGTGGGACGTTCGATCGTCCAGCAGCAGACGTCGTTCGACAGCCAGTTCGTCGAGTACAGGTAACGGCCCGAAGGCTCGATCGCAACGCTGCAAGGCATGCGAGCGCCGTCCCATTTCGCATCCGAGATCATTGCGAGTTCGCCGTTCGAAGGATTGATGCGAAAGCCGGAAATGTTGTCGGACTCGCCGTTGGCGACATAGAGGAATTCGCCGAGTGGATCGGCGGAAACCGCAATTGGAACACTGCCGCCGCTCCGATAAGGCGCGCCGGGCAGTTCGCGAAGATGTCCGGTGTGTGGATCGATGTGAAATCCGCTGATCTCGTCCGACTTGAAATTGGCCGCATAAACAAATCGGCCTGAGGGATCCGCCGCAATTGCCGTTGGTCCTCGCCCGGCCGGGAATGGATTCGAAAAGGGCCTTAGCCGGCCGTGGTCGATGCGGTAGCCCCAGATGTCGGACCTGCGATTGGCGAGATATGCAAAGCGTCCCCCCGGTTCGATCGCGAGCGCGAGAGGCTTTTGTCCCGCTGCAAAGGGGCTCTCTGCCATGGCGCGCAGCCGGCCGGTTGCCTCATCGATCCGATAGCCGCAGATATCGCCACCAAAACCGTTGCCGACGTAAGCGAACTGTCCGGAGGGTTCGACGGCCACAAACTCGGGATGATGACCGGCTGCATACCGGCTGTCTGGCAGTTCAATCAAGGCTCCGGTCGACGGATCAATCGCATAGCCCGAAACATCGTTCGTGTCCCCGTTCGCCGCGTATAGAAATCGCCCCGAGGGATGCACAGCCAGCGAATGCGGCCACCGGCCGGCGCCAACAGGGGGGGCGTCAATCGGGCTGACCAGTCCGGACAGTCGGTCAATTCTGAAGGCCGATACCGTATGCGAACCCCAGTTCGCGACGTAAAGGAAATGCCCGGACGGTGCTACGGCGGCCGCGATGGGATGCAGGCCGGCGCCAACTTTGCCGATCCTCCGCGAACCGGCAGGAGCTGTTGGCGGTGCGCTCAAAGGGTTGTCCTGGGGGCACAATAACCTGTCGCAGTTTAAGCTGTGCGCGACCCGGCGCACGCACTATTGCAGCGCCCACAATGGCCCGCTTGACAGTATCCGCCGTCGCCTCCGAAAATTAGCTGTTTTGAACCCATATTGAGGGGGACTGATCATGAAAACGAATAGTTCATTCAGTGCAGCTCGTCGAAGCGTGCTTCGGTTGTTGGGAATTGGCGCGGCCGGTACGGTCGTCGGTACATTGGCGGGATCTGAAAATCTGTTCGCCAAGCATTTCACCGGGCCGGTCACGCCGGTGAAGCTGCCCGAGATGGTCTACGACCCCGAGCTTCAGATGATGGTCAGCCCCGACACGAGGCGGCCGATCTACGAGGACTCGCAAAAGGTCGCCACCATCAATGCGACGGTCACGGCTGGCTGCGCAAACTGTCCAAAGTGCGACGACAACTGCGGCTAAAGCGCCCGCACGCCTGATGAGTTCTTCGGCTTCTTAAGCGCGAGTGACGCCGTTCACTCGCGCCGAAGGGGTTTTCTTGTGTCCAAGACATGTCTCTTGATCACCGAGCGGTTTGAGCCGACGGCGGATTGCATTCTGGCGGAGTTGCGGCGGCGAAACATTCCCTGCCTTCGCTGGAATCTGGATCAGTTTCCCGTTGCCGCAACGCTGACCTACCGTGCTTCCAGCGAATCCTTCGACGCCGAGATGATCATTGACGGGCGGAGACTGAGTCTTCAGTCCGTCGGCAGCATCTGGTGTCGCGGTTTTCGGCCGTCCGGATTCGCAGCCGGCCTTAAGGACGAAGATCTGAAATTCGCCAACGACGAAGCGCAGCGATCCATGGATGCGCTTTTGACCCTAGCCGACGTCCTTTGGGCCAACCACCCGCATTGTCATGTTCGTGCGAACGCAAAAGCAGCACAGCTCTACGTCGCGCGCCAGGTTGGAATGGACATTCCTCCGACCGTCATCACGAACCATCCGCAGGAAGCCCGCAACTTCATCGCGCGCGCCGATGGATCGGTTGTCTACAAGGCCCACTCCCAGACGCTCAACCTGGAGCCCGGCCAGGCTCTCTATACCGGCGTCGTGTCGGAGAAGAGCCTGCAACAGCTTGACCTCATTCAGACCAGTCCCGGAATTTTTCAAAGCTACGTGCCGAAGGCTTACGAAGTGCGGGCCACGGTTGTCGGGGACCGGATTTTTGCCGTCAGAATCGATTCGCAATCGCATCCTGAATCGCAGATCGACTGGCGCAGGCGCCCCTTTGACGTCGATAGGCCCATCGAGTTGCCCGCCGATGTCGAAGCCAGGACGCACGCGCTCATGCGGGCGTTTGGTCTGAACTACGGCGCGTTTGATTTTATTGTCACACCGGATGGACGGCACGTGTTTCTGGAGGTCAACCCGGCCGGGCAGTATCTTTGGATTGAAGCCGCAACCAAGCTTCCGATAACGGCAGCCTTGGTCGATATGCTGGGTCGTCCGTGCGATGCATGAAGCCGTGCCGGCACGGACACCATTCAAAGCTCCTTCTCCGCAAGCTCGCGAAACGCGTCCGGAACGGATCGGTTGGCGCCCAGCACGACGGATGCATAGCCTGCGGCCTCCCAGCCGAAGCGATCACGGATCGCGTCGAGAGCGCGATCCGCCAGCAACCGCGCCGCGCCTTTTCTGCTACCGGGCCGACGTTCGCTCCCGGCAAGCCCGAGCGGCAGCTCCAGTTGAAGCGCTGCCTGCTCTTCCAGACCGGACACTGATATCGCGAGCAGCGAGATCGTCGCCTCCCCGGGATGACTGGCGAGCACGCCGCGCACCAGGTCTTCCGCAACCTCCGCAAGGATGGCGCTGGCCGAGACCGGCGCGGGCAGGGTCAGCGAACGCGTGACCGAGCGCAGATCGGCGAATCGCACCCGCACCGTGATGGTGCGGCCGAACCGGGACTTCGCCCGCAGCCGGCTGCCGATTCGGTCCGCGAGATGACGCAGCGTCGGCCGGAACACCGGCTCTGCGGCGGGCTTGCGTCCCAGTGCAGATTGCGCGCCGGCTGACTGCGCGCGGCGGTGTGGCCTGATCTGCCGCGGGTCGCGATTCCATGCGAGCGCACCGAGCTTCTCCGATGCGGCTTGGCCAATGAGCCGCTCGAGCGCGCCGGGTGAGGTCCTGGCCAACTGTCCGATCGTGAGCACGCCGATTTCGGCCAGGCGCGACTTGGTGGCGGGCCCCACGCCCCACATCAGTTCGACGGGCAGGTCGTGCAGGAATTCGAGCTCGGTGCGGGGATCGACCGCGAGCAGTCCGTCGGGCTTGGCAACCTGCGAGGCGATCTTGGCGAGGTGTTTGGTGCGAGCCACCCCGATCGAGATCGGCAGTCCGAGCTCGGTGCGGACCCGCCGCCGGATTGTCTTCGCGATCTCCACCGGCGGCCCAAACAGATGCTCGGTGCCGGCAACGTCGGCAAAGGCCTCGTCGATGGAAATCCGTTCGACCAGCGGCGTGAAGTCGCCGAGCACATTGATCGCGGCGTCGCCGAGCCGTTGATAGTCCTCGAAATGACCACCGACAAAAATCAGCCCTGGGCACAGCTCGCGCGCCTTGTGTCCGGCCATCCCGCCCTGCACGCCGAACGCCTTGGCTTCATACGAGGCCGCCAGCACGACGCCGCCCCCGACCGCGATCGGCTTGCCCCGCAGGGAGGGATCGAGCATCTGCTCGACCGACGCGTAAAATGCGTCCAGATCCGCATGGAGGATGGTGGCTGCGGCGCCCATCGCCGACCTTCAACAAACGCTATGGGAACATATAGAGAACAAATCGCCGTCAGTTTGTCAAACGGTCGGCCGCGCGTCCTTTCGCGGCGTTTCAGGGAGCCGATGGCTTTTCGTATGCGCCGGCCTCTCGCAGCGCCGTGACGATGCGCTCCGGCGTCAGCGGCATTTCGTTGAAGCGCACGCCGAACGGCGCCAGCGCGTCCTCGATGGCGGACACGATCGCCGCGGGTGCCGGGATCGCGCCGCCCTCGCCGGCGCCTTTGACGCCGATGGGGTTGAGCGGATTCGGCGTCTCGACGTGCAGCACCTGAAACATCGGCACGTCGGTCGAACCCGGCAGCAGATAATCCTGCAGCGTCGTGCTCAGCGGATTGGCGTCATCATCGTATCGCATGTGCTCGAGCAGCGCATTGCCGATGCCATGCGCGGTGCCGCCGTGCACCTGACCCTCGACGATCATCGGATTGATGATCGTGCCGCAGTCGTGAACGATCGTGTATCGCAACAGCGTCACGCCGCCGGTCATCGGATCGACCTCGGCCTCGGCCACATGCGTGCCGTTGCAATACGAATAGCCCGGCGGATGGAAATAGGCGGTGTGCTCGAGGCCTGCGCTCGCGCTGACGATGCCGGGCGTGCCGAGCGCAAGCCGCGCCAGCTCGCCGAAGCTCAGCGACGGCTTGTTGCCGGTCCGCGCGGTGGCGTGACCGTCCTCGATCTCGATGTCTGCGGCCGGCACGCCGAGCGCGCGCGCGGCAACGGCGAGCAACTGCTCGCGGACGACGAGGCTCGCGCTGTGGACCGCGCTGCCGCCGGCGATCGCCTGGCGGCTTGCGAAGGCGCCCACGCCCATCGCGATCGCGCCGGTGTCGGCGAGCGTCACGACCACGTCTTCGATGCGGCAACCCAGGCGGTCGGCGACGACCTGGGCAAGCGTCGTGCGGGTCCCCTGGCCCTGGCTGGTCGCGCCGGTTGCGACCGCGACCTTGCCGTTGGGCATGACGCGCACGGTTGCGCCTTCGTACGGACCAAGCCCGGTGCCCTCGACGTAGTTGGCAAGCCCGATGCCGATGTAGCGGCCCTCGGCGCGCGCCGCGGCCTGCCGCGTGGCGAACGCGTCGTAACCGGAGGCCGCCATCGCCGATGCCTGGCTCGCCGGGTAGTCGCCGCCGTGATAGGTCACCGGCGCGGCGAGCACGATCCCGGTGGCATAGGGCATCTGCTCGGGCGTCACCAGGTTGCGGCGCCGCAGTTCGGCGCGGTCGATGCCGGTCTTGCGCGCGGCGTGATCCATCAGGCGCTCGATGGCAAACACGGCCTGCGGGCGCCCGGCGCCCCGCACCGGCGCGACCGGGACCTTGTTGGTCACTGCTGCCGTAAGCTCCATCCGGTAGCTCGGCACGACGTAAGGCCCGAGCACGGCGACGCCCGCGATATAGGGCATCACCATGCCCCACGGCATGAACGCGCCCTGGTCGTGCAGCGATGTCCCGCGCAGGCCGAGGATTTTTCCGTCGCGATCGAGCGCGATCGCCAAGGTCCAGTACTGGTCGCGCTCCTGCGTTGCCGCCATGAAATTTTCGCGCCGGTCTTCCGTCCATTTGACCGGGCGGCCGAGCATGATCGCCGCGGCCGGGATCACGGCCTCTTCCGGATAGAACGGCGCCTTGATGCCGAAGCCGCCGCCGACGTCAGGAGCAACCACGCGGATCGTCTCGATGTTGCGGCCGAGCAGGTCGGCGAGGATCCGGCGGCCGAGATGCGGTGTCTGGGTCGTCGACCACACCGTGAGCCGATCGTCGAAGCGATCGTATTGCGCGACCACGGCGCGCGGCTCCATCGGCGCGCCGACGCCGCGATGCATCCAGAATTTCTGTTCGCAGACATGCGCCGCACCGTCAAACGCGGCATCGACGTCGCCGTAGGCCATCTGCAGCGAGCAGGCAACATTGTCGGTAAGGTCGGCGTGGGCCGCCGCGGCTGCGGGCTTCACCGCGTCGCGGCAGTCGGCGGCCACCGGCAGCGTCTCGTAGTCGACGTCCACCAGCGCTGCGGCGTCTTCGGCAATCGCACGGTTGTCGGCGATGACCACAGCGACGGCCTGCCCCACATAGCAGACCTCGGCGCCGGCGAGGCAGCGCTCGGTGCGGATGAGCTTCATCGCCGGGTTGGCCTGCAGCGTCGGAATGCGCTCGCGCATCGCGGCCGGCAGGTCGTTCGCTGTCAGCACGCCATGGACGCCCGGAACCGCGTGCGCGGCATCGGTTTGAATGGCCCGAATCCTTGCGTGTGCGAGAGGGCTGCGGATGAAACAGGCCTGCAGCGCGCCGGGTGGCGCGAAGTCGTCGACATAGCGCCCGCGCCCGGCCAACAGCGCCGGATCCTCGACCCGGGTAACATGCGCACCGAATGCCTTCGCCCCCATCGTCCTTCGCCTTCATCTGCCTCGCGCCGGCGACGCCAGTATCAGCTGGGTTACCGGTGAAGGAAAGGTGCGACGACGCTCACAAGGTCGCTAGCACGGTTGGCTGGCAGGAATGTCCCGATCAAAGCCGACAGGCCCCGCTACACGATGCGTGCAGGGGATTGTAGGATCACGGAGGGGGCCGGGTGATGCTGTCGCGAGCTTTCAAAACAAAGGCGCAACGAAGCTTTGCGGTGATTCTGGTCGTGCTTTTAGCAGGCGCGATTGGCGCGGCGACGAAGACGGAAGACCTGATCGAGCCGACGAGATGGTATTTTTTTACGATTTACGGAAGTGAAATTGATATCCGGTCACCCACGCGTCGCTTGATCGTCGGTACTGATATGTATCCGGTCGGCTCGGAGCACAACTACGCTGAGCTGCGTCGACGCGTGCAACAACGTTGCGAGTTTGAACTCCATAATGCGCAACCGGGTACAATTCTAGGATCGACTTACCGCGGTCTGCGGCTGTGCAACACACAGGACATTCCCGGTGAGTTCGCAATCCGCGACCGGCACTTCCGAACTCGCGTCGATGCTTTGTACCAGAAATACTATGTCGAGCGGGTTACGCACTATTCCCTCTATGTCGGAGCGGCGCTCGCAATTTGGATCGCCCTCCTGGGTTGCTGGTTCACGATCAGATGGATTTCGCGTGGCGCTTAGCGGGTCACTCATTGAGAGCTGGGCATGGAGCGCAGCGCTTTTGTCGGTGAAACCCGTTCTCACGCAACATTTCGTTCCGTGCTCGGAATCCGTTCAGACCAGATTGCCTGATGCTTCCGATTTCAACTACGATTGCGCGAATGGCCGCCGGGACTATTTCGGGGTTCGGCAGAATCGGCCGCAGTACGGGAGGATTTTCATGTCGCAAAACGTCACCGAAGCTCTGGCCGGCTTTGCCTCGGGATTGCAATACGACGACCTTCCGGACCGGGTCCGCGATCACTGCAAGAATGTGCTGCTCGATACGCTGGCCTGTGCCGTTGCCGGACATCGCGGCGAAGAGACCGAGCAGCTTGCCGCCCTGGCCTCGGGCCTGGCGCAGTCCAGCGAGAGCAGCGTCATCGGCGATGATCGTCTCTCGCTCGCAGGCGCCACGGTTCTGAACGGCTATCTCGTGACCGCCGTGACCATGTGCGACATCCACCGCTCGACGCTCACCCATGTGACGCCGGAGGTGATCCCGCCCGCCTTGGCGGTCGCCGAGCGCGACGGCTTGTCGGGCCGCGATCTCCTGGTCGCCGTCGCCGCCGGATGCGAGGTGACGACGCGCGTGGGCGTTGGTGCCAATTATCCGGCGATGCGGGCGAGGGGCTGGCACGGGCCGGGCGTGCTGGGGCCCTTTGGGGCTGCTGCAGCGGTGGGACGCCTGCGCCGGTTCGACACCGAGACCATGGCCAAGGCGTTCGGTCTTGCCGGCAGTCAGGCGGCCGGCACGTTCGCAGCCTGGGGCACGCCGACGGTGAAGTTCCATCAGTGCCGCGGCGCGCTGTCCGGCCTGATGGCGGCGCTGCTGGCGGAGCAGAAGTTCCTGGCCACGCGCGAATTTCTGACCGCGAAGGACGGCGGCCTGTTCAACACCTATTCGGATGGCGGCAAGCCCGAGGCGGTCACGGCCGATCTCGGCAAACGCTGGGAGCTCGAGCAGATCGCGCTGCGACTCTGGCCGTCGGCGTCGTCGATCCAGGGCATGAACACCGCCATGTTCGGTCTCATCGAACAGCACAAGATCGATCCCGACAAAGTCAAAAAGGTTCGGGTGGCGCTCAGCCAGACCGTGTTCGACCTGCACGGCAAGCTGGCGCGCTACAAGGCGAAGTTCGATGCGCTGATTTCCGGCCACTACACCGCCGCCGTGATCCTGCACGACCAGGAGCTGACGCTCGGTCAGTTCGAGCCCGCCCGCTATGACGATCCGAAACTGCGGCGTGCCGCGGCCGAGCAGGTCGAGCTGCGCGCCGACGCCGCGTTGAGCGGCGTGCAGGCGGTGGTCGATATCGAGCAGGCCGACGGCACAGTGCTGACGGCTCGTTGCGAGCATCCGCGCGGCTCCTTCGAAAACCCGCTGTCGCGCGCCCAGGTCGAGAGCAAGTTCCGCACCTATGCCGAGGGCGTGCTAAGCCCGGCCGCGGTCGCCGGCACGATCGAGGCCATCGACAAGCTCGAACACCTGGGCTCGGTGCGAAAGCTCATGGACATGCTTCGCGGGGCGTCCCGGGATCAGGCCGGGCGCGCGCCACGCGCGGCGGCCCGGGGTTGAACGGGAGCGCTTGAACCGCGACGGAGCAAGGAACGGAGCAGAACGCCAACGCATCATTCGACAAGCCAGACTGCCAGCTCAGAAAAACAATGGGGCAGGAAACATCGGCAGGAAACATCGGCAGGAAACATCGGGAGGAGTGCTCAATGAACAGACGCACGCTGTGGGTCGCGTTGATCAATGCCGTGGCACTGGCCGTTGGGATCAGTGCATGGGCGCAGAGCGCGGACGACTTTCCGAATCGTCCGATCCGAATCATTGTTCCGCAAGCCGCGGGCTCCGGCGTGGACCTGCAGGCGCGCACGCTCGCGCAGAAGATGGGCGAGCTTTGGGGCCATGCCGGCGTCGTGGAGAACCGGCCGGGCGCCAACGCCATTCTCGGCATGGATGCCGTCGCCAAGGCTGCTCCCGACGGCTACACGCTGGTCTACGCTCCGATCAGCGCTGTGACGACCAACGGCTTCATCTACAAGAAGCTGCCCTATGACGCGTTGCGCGACTTCGCTCCGATCACGCAGACCGTCGCAAACCCCTTGGGTCTGGTCGCCAATCCGGTCTCGGGGCCGAAGTCGATCAAGGAGCTGGTCGAGCAGGCAAAGGCCAATCCCGGCAAGCTCAACTACGGTTCTTTCGGCATCGGCAACATGACCCATCTGCAGGGCGTGCTGCTGTCGCTCGCCGCCGGCATCGAGATGACCCACGTGCCTTACCGGGGGCAGACGCCGGAAATCACCGACATCCTGGCCGGACAGATTCCCATGGGGTTCACCACCACCGCCGGTGTGACCGAGCTCGTGGAATCCGGAAAGCTCAATCTGCTGGCCACGTTTGGTGAAAAACGCGACGAGCAGTTCCCCAATACGCCGACGCCGACCGAGGCCGGCTATCCGCGCGCGGTCGTCGTCGGCTGGGCCGGTCTGCTTGCACCGGCCGGCACGCCGCCGCAGATCGTCCGCAAATTGCACGCCGGTATGGCGAAGGCGCTGAGCCTGCCCGACGTCAAGGAAGCGATCTTGAAGCAGGGCTCGAAGGCGGTCAGCAGCAAGAGCCCGGAAGACTTCGAGAGCTACATCAAGGCGGAGATGGCGAAGTTTCATCCGGTGATCAAGGCCGCGGGTCTCGAAGGATCGCAATAGGGCGATGACCTACGTCAAGAAGACGCATCGTTTTGGCCTGCTGACGCCCTCGTCCAACACGACCCAGGAGCCGGAGTTCTCCGCGGCCTTGCCGCCGACCGTCTCGCTGCACACCGGACGTGTCGCCTATCGCGACATCACGCCGGAGGAGCAGATGCGCTGCGTCCTCGAGCTCGAAACGGAAAGCCGCAAGCTCGCCGATGCCGAGGTCGGCTGCATCGTCTTCGCCGCGACCGCCCCGACGCTCGCCAAGGGCAAGGGCTATGACCGCGAGCTGATCAAGCGCATGGAGGACGCTTCCGGCCGCCCCGCGACCACGGCGGCGACCGCGTTCGTCGATGCGCTGTGCCTGCTTGGTGCCGAGCGCGTCTCGGTCGGCGCGCCCTGGAGCAAGACCATGGACAAGCCGATGGTCGAGTTCATGGAGGCGAGCGGGTTCAAGGTGGTGCACAGCGAGGTGGTGGGGTTTGTGGCATCCATCGACCTTGGCCGGGTCGGGCCTGAAACCGCCTACGAGTTGGGACGCCGGACCGACCGGCCCGACGCCGATGCGATCATCATGCCGGGCGGCAACTGGGCATCGATGCCGGTCATCGAGCAGCTCGAGCGCGATCTTGGCAAACCGGTCCTGGTGAACAACGCCGTCAGTCTTTGGGCGGGCCTTCGACTGTTGAAACGAAATGACAACATTGTCGGCTACGGCCGATTGCTGCGCGATCACCTCGGCGGTTGAACCCAGGCCCCATCGAGGTGACATGCCGACTTTCGACGCGAACAGCTTCGACGCAGCGATCACAGACGCCGTGGCCTGAACGTAAGTGCGACGGGCGTTGCTTGCTATTCGCCGAAGGCCCGCGCCGCCTCGGTTCGCAGCTCGTCCTCGCGGGCGTGGTAGCGCGCCGAGAAATGAAAGGGAACAAGCCGCGCGACGCCCGCGCGCCGCGCGATGTCGCCGGCCTGGCGGGCGGTGAGGTGGCGTCGTTGTGCGGCAATCTCCGCATCGGCCTCGAGAAACGCCGCCTCGATGAAGAGCTGATCGGCGGCTTTTGCCAGCGCCACGATCTTTTCGACGTTGCGATCGCAATATGCGACATCGACAACATACGCGATCTTTTGACCGGTCGCCGAACGCAAGGCGTGCTGCTTGAGCACGCCAAGCGGCAATGAGCGATCGCCGCCGACGGCGATCCTTCTGTCGTCCGGCTCGCCGCGCCGCACCGCGCGCTTGGCCTCCTTGAGCCACGGGCCGATCGGAAGCCCCAGCGTCTTGAGCCCTTCGCCCCAGACGTTGACGCGCACCTTCTCTTCGAATGCAAAGGCGAGGCAGGGAATGCCGTGATCAAGCACGGCACCGCTTATCCGGAACTCATCTTCGTCGAGCAGTGTTCCGGGCGGCAGGCCAACGTGCTGTATGGCGCGCCGACGGAACGCTTCGCGCGCCCGGAATTCGCAAACGCCGTCGACGCCGTAATCACCGAATTCAGCGACGGTGATGACGAAATCACATGACCGTTCATCAAGCAGGTTCAATGTGTACGCCTTGAGCTTGTGTTCGACACGATCACCGAAGCCCGCGGGGCCGGTGAGGCGTAAGGGCGTTGTCCGATGCAGGCAGACGCGCAATAGACGATCGAATCCGGCAAAGTGATCCATGTGGGCGTGAGACACCAAGGCATGGGTGACGCGAAAGAGCTGACGCGGCGACAGCGGCGTGTTATCGCCGAGATCAAACAGCAGCGCGCGGCGGCCAAACCGGAAATCGATCAGCAGGCCCGGATCGGAAAACGGTTCGTTGACGAGACTGGCCTGAACGAACCAGGTCATGACGGGCTCATGGCGCTACTCATGGTGCGCTACTCTTGGCCAGCTACGCGGCAACGACTCGGTTTGCGCGCGACGGTACGCGATCAGTGTCCATTCCTCACACGGCTCGTTGAAATGGAGGATGTACAGGCTTCCGTCGTCGCTCCTGACCTTGATGTAGCGGTAGTCGGGGCCGTACCACTGGTCGATCGTTTCCACGATTTCGACGCGACGCCCATCGAGAAAAAAATGCCGCGGCGCAGGGCCTGCGCGATCGTCGGGGTGAAAGTCGGTTCGAATACGCATGGGTCACATCGGTCCGCCAGAGCATTTCCGGCGAAGTGTGCAGCGGTTCGCCGTAGAAAATGTGACCAAACAAAGAGTCTGGGGCCGTTCCCGATTCCGTAGGAACGGGAACGGCTCAAGTGTGAGAACGCCGATCAACCCGCCGCCAGTTCCGGGCGAGCAGACGTCAAATCGGACTTTCTCTCGCGGCGGTGGTTGTAGACACCGCAGGTCAAGCGCAGCGATAATCGCGCAAAACCTCGGGAGGATTAAGGTGATGATCACATCAATCCGCGCGTTCGCTGCGTTCGCCATCGGCTCCGTCATCACCGTTTTGTGCGCCGGGCAACTGCAGGCGCAGAATTATCCGAGCCGGTCGGTGACGATCGTGGTCCCAAGCGCGCCGGGCGGCGGGACCGATACGGTGGCCCGGCTGATTGGCGATCAGCTCGGCAAGCAACTCAGCGAGAGCTTCGTGGTCGACAATCGCACGGGCGGCGGCATGAACGTCGGCACGGCGGCGGCGGCCAAGGCCGCGCCTGACGGCCATACGCTGCTGATGGGGCTCAACGGCAATATGGCGGTCAATCCCAGTCTTTTTGCCAAGCTGCCTTACGATCCGCTGGCGGATTTCACGCCGGTGGCGATGCTGGCCGAATATCCATTCCTTGTCGTCGTGAGCAACGATCTGCCGGTCACGTCGATCAAGGAGCTGATCGCATATCTCAAGGCCAATGCCGGCAAGGTCAATTATGCGTCTGCCGGCACCGGGACCGGCCAGCACCTCGCACCCGAGCTCTTCAAGATGGTGACCGGCACCGACATGAGTCCGGTGCACTATCGCGGCGCGCAGCCCGCCTATCAGGACGTGATCGCCGGCCGCCTGCCGATTTTCTTTGACAACATGTCGACGGCCATGAGCCTTGCGAAGGGCGGCAAGGTGCGCGCGTTGGCGATCACCTCGAAGAAACGATCGGCGTTGATGCCCGAGCTGCCCACGGTCGAGGAGGCCGGTGTTCCCGGCTATGAATACCACACCTGGTTTGGCCTGTGGGCACCGAAGCAGACGCCGCCGGCGATCATCGAGAAGCTTCATGCCGAGGTGAGAAAAGCGCTTGCCGATCCCACCATCCAGCAACGCATTGCCGCGACGGCCGGCGAACCGTCGGCCATGCCGCTGAAGGACATCGATCCGTTCGTGAAAGCCGAAGTCGTGAAATGGGCCGAGGTCGTCAAGCGTGCGGGGATCAAGATCGAGTAGCGGCTGATCGGCGCGGAGCGCATGATCGGCGCGGACCTTGTGCTCATGTTCTGCCGGATTATGTAGCTGAGCAGGCGATAACCGCTGACGCAGGAAGCGGGTGCCGATGAGCCATCCCGTCTCACAGTTCGCGACCCGGATCACTTATCTGTCGCGGCAGTTGCCGCGCATGGCCTGGTATGCCGGGCATCTCTACGTCATGCGCCGCCTCGCGGAACAGGTGCGGCGACGGGAGGACAGGGGCACGCAGCCCAAGTCACAGTCCCGGCCGCGATCCCAACCCGGCATCCAGCAGCGCCTGGACGCGGATATTGTCGCGCTGTTCGCCGACGATCTCGCCAACGTCGAGGCCGGGATCTATCCGATGCCGTCCGATCATGACGGCTCGCTGTTCACCGTGCTCAATCGCTCGCGGCTGTTCTTTCGCGATCTGCCCAGCATCGAGCAGCGCCGCAAGCGCAACGGCACGCACGAGGTCCTGACCGCAAAGACGCGCGGGCTGCGCCCGGACTACTACTTGCAGAACTTTCATTTCCAGTCGGGCGGTTGGCTCACGGAGGAATCTGCGGAGCGTTACGACACGCAGGTCGAGGTCCTGTTCAGGGGAACGGCCAACGCCATGCGGCGGCAGGCGCTCCCGCCGCTCGCGGAAGCGTTCCGCGGACGCGACCAGCGCAAATTGCGCCTGATCGATCTCGGCTGCGGCACCGGGCGGTTTCTTGATTTCGTCAAGCAGGCATGGCCGCGGCTGCCGGCGGTCGGCATCGACTTGTCGGAGGCCTATCTCCGCCACGCGCGGCGGCATCTCGAGCGCCGGGCGCGCACCCATCTCGTCGTCGCCAATGCCGAAGCCGTCCCGATCCCGGACGAGAGCTGCGACGCGGTGACGAGCATCTTTACGCTGCACGAACTGCCCCCGGACGTCCGCGGCTCGGTCGTTCGCGAAGCGGCGCGCGTGCTCAAGCCGGGCGGGCGGCTGATCCTGGTGGACTCGCTCCAGCTTGGCGACGAGCCGACCTATGACGCAATTCTGGCGCGCTTTCCTCAGAGCTATCACGAGCCCTATTTTGAGAGCTATGTGAACGAGGATTTCCGCACCATGGCGCGCCGTTGCGGGCTCGCGCACCAGCGCGACATCAGGGCGTTCGTGTCCAAGGTGATGGTGTTCGACAAGAAGGCGAAAAATTAACTCGCAGCGAGGGCGGACAAGCGCTGCCCGATCGGCTGCGGCATCCAGTCCGCCTTGATGCCGAGATCGGCGAGGATGACCTGCGCCGCGTTGTAGCCGGGAAGCCCGGTGATGTTGCCGCCCGGATGGCTGCTCGATCCGCAAAGATAGAGCCCGCCGACATGTGCGCGATAGGAGCCGGCTCCGGGAAACGGGCGGTGATAACCGATCTGATCGTTGGTGAAGGCGCCGACCAGAAGATCGCCCTCACGCATGTTCGGTAGCGAGCGTTCGGTATCCATCGGCGTGCGAACAAACGAATCCAGCACGGCATCGGCAAGATTGGGCGCGTGAGCGCGCCAGAGATCGAGCATGGCGCGGCCGTGCGCCTCGCCGGTGCCGGACCAGTCCGGATCGTTGCGCAGCCGATAGGGCAGCTTCTCCCACATGAATCCGGTGTGTTGACCCGCCGGCGCCTGGCTCGCATCGAACTGCGTCGGGCATGCCCCCCACATCACCGTCGGCGGAATGGTGCCGGCCTCGTGATGCCTGACGATGTCGCCGAACTGATCGAAATGATCGAGGCCCATGATCACCATGAAGGCCTGCGCGAGCTCGGGATGGTTCGCGCTCGCGGTGTATTGCGGCGGTTCGCGAAGGTTGAGGTGGAGCGCAAACAGCGGTGCCAGCAGGTTGTATTGGAATGCCTTGGCGCGGTCGCGGATCTCGCGCGGCACCAGCGCCGCGTCGAGCAGGTCGAGAAAGGTCTGGTGCGGGTTGAGCGACGAGACGACGAACCGCCGGGCCCGGATCAATTCGCCATCGAGAGTTTCGACGCCGACGGCGCGGCCGCCTGCGACCATGATCCGCTTCGGTTCGGTCATGAGGCGAATTTCGCCGCCGGTCTCGCGGACCGCCGCCTCCAGAGCCCGGGCCAGCGCCGCCGTGCCGCCGCGCGACATCTGCGCCTTGGCCGGGCTCGCGAGCAACGCCGCGATGTGATGGCCGAAGCCGCGAACGCGAAGGTCAACCTCGCGAAGCCCGTTGAAGAACAACAGGCCCGCCCGCACGGTCGGATGCTCGAACTCCTGCTCGACGAACTCCAGCGGCGACAGCGCGCTGACTTCGAGCAGGCGCCGTCCGGCGGCGCTGCGCTCGAGCAGCTTGCGGCGCTCGTCCGGCGGCAGCGGCGGCGACTTCGCCTCCCATGCCAGGATGTCCTGGACGATCGGCACAAACTCATGGTGCCACCGCCGCAGCGTCGCGGCATCCCGGGCGCTGAACTGTTCGAACGATCGCGCCGTGCGCTCGATGTCGGTCCACCAGCCGAGCATGCCGCGGTCTTTGGTCAGCAGTGCGACGTTCAATTCCGGCTCGATGTAGTGCGCACCGTGACGCTCGAGATCGAGGTCCGCGTACCAGGGCATGGTCGTGATGGCGCGCTGGAAGAACGCGTGGGTGTTGTGGAGAAAGCCCGGACGCCGCGGATCTTCCAGCGTTGCGAGCCCGCCGCCGGCCACGGCCTTGCGTTCGATCGCGAGCACCTTCAGCCCGGCCTTGCCGAGATAGGCCTGCAGGATCATCCCGTTGTGGCCCGCGCCGAGGATGATGCCGTCGTAGGTCTTGTCCATTCGATGCCGCGTGCCGCGTTATTCCATGCCCAGCAGCCGATAGATCCGGCGGGTGTAGTCGCCGAATCTTTCGCTGGTCTTGATGTCGAGCGTGCGGGGATGTTGCAGCTCGATGCGGAAATTGTCCGCCATGCGGGCCGGCCCTGCGGTGAGCACGACGACGCGGGTCCCGAGGAAGACCGCCTCGGTGATCCCGTGCGTCACGAACACGATGGTCTTGCCCGCCTCCTGCCAGATGCGGAGAAGCTCGAGGTTCATCTTTTCGCGCGTCAGCGCATCGAGCGCGCCGAACGGCTCGTCCATCAGGATCAGTTTTGGATCGTGCACCAGCGCCCGCGCGATCGCGGCGCGCTGCTGCATGCCGCCGGAGAGCTCGTAGGGAAACTTGTCTTCGGCGCCTTTCAGGCCGACCAATGCCAGCAGGTCGCGCGCCCGTGCGCGGCTCTCGGCCATCGGCAGGCCGAGGATTTCCGCCGGCAGCAGCACGTTGTCGATGATCCGCCGCCATTTCAGCAGCAGCGGCTGCTGAAACACCATGCCGATGTCACGCGCCGGATCGAACGGTTGCGCCGGCGAGCCGATGCGAACGGTGCCGGCTTCGTAGGAATGCAGGCCGGCGAGGATTTTCAGCAGCGTGGTCTTGCCGCAGCCCGACGGGCCGACGAGCGAAACCAGCTCCCCCGCATCGACGTCGAATGTCGCTTCCGACACTGCAAGGAAATCCGTACCGCGTGTGCGGTAGACCTTTTTCACTCCGGCAAGGTGGATGAACGGCTCGCTCATGGCTTGTTATTGGATACGCGCGTCGCGCACGACCAGCAGGCGTTCGAGGCCCAGCACGATGCCGTAGAGCACGCTGCCGATCAGCGTGATCAGGATCACGGCCATGAACATGGCGGCGGTGTCGAGCGTGACCTGCACCTGCAGCATCAGGTAGCCGAGGCCGCGATCGGAGCCGAGGAACTCGCCGACGATCGCGCCCGCGACCGCGAGGATGGCCGCGACCTTCATGCCGGAGAAGATGTAAGGCAGCGCGCCGGGGAGCTGGATCTTGATGAAGGTCTGCCAGCGCGAGCCTTTCAGCGTGCGGACCAGGTCGAGGAGGTCGGGCTCGACCTCGCGAAGCCCGCGCGCCGTGGTCAGCACGATCGGGAAGAAGCAGATCGCAAACGCCATCAGCATGTTTGGCCCGATGCCGTAACGGAACCAGACGATGATCAGCGGCCCGAGCGCGACCTTCGGGATCATGTTGAGGCTGACCAGCAGCGGCATGACGAACATCTCAAACCGCCGGAACCAGGAAAACAGCAGCGCGATGCCGATGCCGATCACCACGGCGAGGATGTAGCCGCCGAAGATCTCCGCGCCCGTGACCAGGACGTTCTCGATCCAGCGATAGTTGGGGACGAACAGCGCCTGCACGGTGGCGTAGGGCGACGGCAGGACGAACTTCGGCACCTCTCCGAGCTCGACGAACAGGTACCACGCCACGACCAGCAGCAGGTGGCTGATGACCGCCAGGCTGTAGCGTTGCAGCGTTTCGCTCGTTCCGCCCACAGCTCTCCTCGCTCACGTCGTTGTGTTGGCGTGTGTCGTCGATACGGGCGGTCTCATCCCTCCCCGCGAGGGGAGGGTCCGCGCCACCAGCGCGTCCACGCGCGTCTTCGACGCGCCATGGCGCGGGGGTGGGGAGAGCGTGCCATACGCGAGATCGTCATGCGTTGCACCTTCTCCCCACCCGGCCGCCTCGCGTCCGCCCTCCCCATAGCCCGTCGAAAGACGGGCGTGACGCCCTTTTTTCGGGGAGGGATGGCACCGCCGATGCTGAAAGAACATCAACAAAAAGAAACTACGCTCTGATGGATCGTACGACAGGCCGGCCGCAGCGGCCAGAATGCAGTGGTGCGTCATGCAAGCCATCGCGCGAGATTTTGCCGCACGAAATCGTCGTCGTTGAGATGCGGGTAGGCGGCACACACCCGGTCGATCTCCTCCTGCTGGCCGGGCCCGAGCGACTCGTTTGGGTCGAGGCACCAGATGCCCTCCAGCAAGCCCTGCCGGCGCAGGATTTCGTGGCAGCCGGCGATGACGCCGTGAAAATTGTTGGCGACGTCAAAAATCGCCGCGTTGCAGTCGGTCACCTGCGAATCGAGCGCGAGCAGGTCCGCCGGCACGGCGCGGCCGGCGGCCGCCGCATGCGCCTGTTCGAGCAGTTCGACGGCTTTGCGGACCCAGACGCTCCAGTGCCCCAGCAGCCCGCCTCTGATCCGCACTCTGACAACCTCGCCGTTGTGCGGGATCGCGTAGGGTGTCACCAGGTCGGGAACGATGTGATCGTCATTGCCCGTATAGAGCGTCACACGATCGGCAGCGCCGGCTTCGACCACGCCGCGAACCACATCGAGCGTGCGATAGCGGTTGAACGGAGCCATCTTGATCGCGACGACGTTCTCGATCGCGGCGAAGCGGCGCCAGAACGACGCCGGCAGAACGAAGCCGCCGACGGCCGGCTGCAGGTAAAATCCAATCAACGGGATTTCCCGCGCGACCGTTGCTGCGTGCTCGACCAGTTCGTCTTCGCTGACGCCTTTCAGGGCGGCAAGCGAAAGAAGCCCGGCGTGATAGCCGAGCCCGCGCGCGATCTGCGCCTCTCGCACCGCCTGTTCGGTCCGGCCGACGACGCCGGCGATCATGATGACGGGACGATGCGTCCATTCCCGGGCGCTGCGTATGGCAAGCTCGAGGACCGGTTGATAGAGCCCGGCCTCGCGGATGGCGAACTGCGTGGTGTGAACGCCCACCGCAAGCCCGCCGGCTCCGGCGTCGAGATAATATCGGCTCAGCGCCCGCTGCCGGCGCGGATCGAGCGTGCGCTGTGCATTGAGGGCCAGCGGATGCGCAGGGATGACGGTTCCCTTTCGCAGCGAGGCGAGCACCTCCGGGGGGCAGTCGGCGACGCGCAAACCCATCGATCCGTTTTTCTCAAGTAACCATGTGGTTACGTGCAAGACTGACAGCGAATGGCTGTCCCGTCAACATGAAGCGGGGTCACAGGCGGATGGCGCTCAGGATGACATCGACGTTGTGCCGCCGCTGGCGCCGGCAGGCCGCATCGGAACTTAAGCTTAGGCCGAAAATCGACGACAGCGTCCAGTTGTTGGAGAAATAGAAGAACGACATCGCCGCGATCGACACATAGAGATTGACCGGATCGAGGCCGCGCCGGAACACGCCCTGGGCCACGCCGCGCTTGAGAATGTCGCCGATCAGCCGCACGAACGGGCTGTGCAGCTGGCGGACCTTCTTCGACTGGCGCAGATGCCGCGCCCTGTGCAGGTTCTCGTTGTTGATCAGGCTGATGAGCTCGGGGTGATGCCGGCAATAGTCGAAATTGAATTCGATCAGGCGCTTGATCGCGGTTTCGGGATCGAGATCGGCCAGTTCGAGCGTCCGCTCGCTGCCGCGCAGGTTCTCATAGACGCGTTCCAGAACGGCCAGATAGAGACCCTGCTTGCTGCCGAAATAGTGATAGATCATCCGTTTGTTGAGACGCGAACGACGCGCGATTTCGTTGACCCGGCCGCCGGAAAGACCCTTGCGCGCAAACTCGTCCTGCGCGGCTGCGAGGATCGCTTCGCGCGTCCGGTTGGGGTCGCGCCGGTGGGTCATTGTCCTGCGTCGCTGCTGCACGTCGATGCCGTTGACAGGCCCACGCGGCCAACCCTATCGTTCCAGGTAACCACGCAGTTACCACGGACCTTTGCCGTTCGTCGAGGACGTGCGGCTCCGCCAACAATGTACCTGCGGGAGGAGGATCAGCATGAAAATGACGAAACTCGCGCTGGCGGTCGGCGCAGGTCTTGTTGCAGGCCTTGCGTTTGGCACGCCGGTTTCGGCGCAGCAGAAGATCACCTTCACGCTCAACTGGGTCGCCGGCGGCGACCATGCGCCGTATTTCTACGCGCAGAAAATGGGCTGGTACAAAGAGGCCGGCGTCAATGTCGAGTTCGAGACCGGCCGTGGCTCGGCGGCCTCGGCCCAGAAGGTCGGCGCGGGCTCCTCGCAGCTTGGCCTTTCCGACATGGCCGGTGTGCTGCTGTTCCGCGGCAAGGGCCTCGATCTCGTCGGTCTGATGAACGTCTACGCCAACTCGCCGCAGGGTCTCTATTGGCTCAAGAGCTCCGGCATCAGGTCGGCGAAGGATCTCGCCGGCAAGAAGATCGGCAATCCGGCGGGCGACGGCGCGCGCACGATGTGGCCGGCGCTGGCGCGAAAGATCGGCGTCGATCCCAACTCGGTCACCTGGGTGAACATCGACGCCAACGCCAAGCTTGGCGCGCTCAAGGCCAAGACCATCGACGCCACCACGTCGTTCTTCAACCTGCATCACGTGTTCGCGCGCGAGCTGGGCGGCGACATGGGGTTCCTGGCGTGGAAGGATGAAGGCGTCAATCCGTACGGCAACTCGATCATCGCCAACGGCGCGTGGCTGAAGGCCAACAAGGACACCGCCGCCAAGTTCGTCAAGGTGACGCAGAAGGCGTTCGCCGAGTGCGCCAAGAAGCCCGAGCCTTGCGTCAAGGCGCTGGTCGAAGCGAACAGCGGGCTGCGGGAAGACAACGAAATGCAGAACTGGCACCTCGTCAGCATCCTGATGAGCGACGACACCTCGCGCAATGTTGCGCTCGGCTGGCACGACGACGCGCGCATGGCGAGCGACTACAAGCTGGTCGACGAGTTCCTGAAGATGGAGAAGGCGTACGACATTAAGACGGCCTACACCAACGAGTTCCTCGACAAGAACGTCAAGATGCCGCCGATCAATCCGCCGAAACTCTACTGAGCGATCCGGCTGTAAAGGCAAAGCAAGGACTGGCTGCCTCGCAGCCGGTCCTTTTGTTTGGTGCGCCCGGCATGGGCATCGACTTGGAGGTGGAAGTCCTCTCGTGAGCTGGTCACAGTGAGCGAAGCGAACCG
>JAIESI010000200.1 GCA_019746135.1 Xanthobacteraceae bacterium | reverse complement strand
GGACTGTTCCTAGCAATAGTCCTATGACTTGCCGCGAGACCTCACACGCGCAAGACGGCCTCTACCGGACGGTTACCCAAAGCCAACCTACAAGCTAATTCAGCGGCATGGTTTTGGCGCGTCGAGGATTTGCGGATTCCCGGAAGACCGCAACATCGCCACCTGGGGGGCAGACCAACATTAGATTGGTCTCTTCAGATTCAAACGAGCATGTAAGCTGCCATGCTTCGTAGGACTCATTTGATGCAACGTACAATACGGCGCCTTTTTCGAATTGAACAACAAGGGTTCCCGTCCTTGTAATTGAGATATCATGTACAGCCGCATTAAAAATTGAAAGTATCGGCGCCAGTGTCTGCGTTTGCTCAGGCACCAAAACTGCTTCAGAATTTTCGCACTTCAGTTCGAACTGCGTTTCAACACAGAATGATGCCTTGTTGCGGCCATCCGAAATAAGAACCGTCAACCGGAAGTCTATCTGCAAAAGGTCGACACGCCCTTCCTTGAACGAAAGGTGCCAGCCGTCTTGGGTTTCAACAAATTCCATGTCTGGCCACTCTTATCCTGCAACTCTTTTCATTGCCCTGGATACCCGAGCAAAGGCCCACGGTAGCTTGGCTCGATGTGTGTTCGCGCATTTGTATCGGGTTTACCTGTAGCGGGGTTTAGCGGTTGACCTCCACTGTTGTAATATCGGAAATAACCTTCAGGATATCGGGCTGTTGGCTCGCCCCAACGAATGATATTGCTATTGTTTCCTAGCGCCTGCCCTTCAGGCTTTTATTGCTAGCCCCTTTCCGTTTTGGGCAGCCACCCCGTGATAGCCTGCCGGAGCAGTTAAGATCTGCCCATTTGGGGTGACATACGCTGTACCAGGTGAGCCGCCACCACCCCCCTCTCCAGGTACACGTCCACCTTGGATCCCCAATTGCTGTTGCATCTGACGAGGTATCTCTACCGCCAGCTGCGCGCCAGGTTGCCAATAATTGGGGGACGACGCGTCGGACATGACCGGCCCGACCGTCGAAGTCACGGGCGCCGCCCATGGCGACGGCGCCGGCCCCATGAAGCTCGAGTTACCCGACTGCCAAACCGATCCCAGATTAGAGGTGTTGTGAGCCGTCGCGAGGCCAAACGGGTCAACCGCGTTTGCCGGATCATTCCCGACATACGCGTAGCCCGTAGGATGGGTTGAGCCGTTGCGAAACCCATCGCTCGTCGTCGCGAAGGTGATGGGTTTCGCTTCACCTCAACCCATCCTACGCGTCCACGTCCTGGTCGCCCGAGCTGATGTCCGACAAATAATTCATCATTCAAAAATGAATGCTGGCAATTTGTTCAGATCATTCGCTTGCCATGACGAAACGATTGGCAGCAGGATTGGTCACACAAGAGCTGCTTGCACGCGGGAGCTTGGACGATCGCCAACTCCGGGGTGAGGTCTGCAACTCACAGATTTCTGCAGATCCTGGACTGGCCTCCAGCCTATCGCCGCGATTGGTTGGTGCCCGATGTTCTTGCCGGTCTCGCACTTTGGGCCGTGATGCCAGAGCTATCGGCAAAGCGAACTCCCGCGCGAAATGGTGCCAGCTGCCACTCGTCTTCTGTTAGACTGGGGCATCCTCGACCCAATGGCCTGAGAGGAGGCCATGAACACGGAAAACAACACATCCGGGGACCTGCGCTTACCAATCCTACAAGGTGTGCTGCCCGTCAGGGCGGAGCAGATTCCCGCCGAGGTCATCGCAGGGCTCACGCTGGCGGCGCTCGCGATCCCCGAAGTGATGGGTTACACGAAGATTTCCGGCACGCCGGTGATCACCGGTCTCTATACCCTGCTCATTCCAATGGCCCTGTTCGCGCTTTTTGGTTCCTCGCGGCACCTGGTGGTCGGCGCCGATTCAGCGACCGCGGCGATCCTCGCCGCTGGCCTCGTGGGCCTGGCAGCCACAGGCTCTGATGAGTACGTGGCGCTGGCCGGCCTCCTCGCCTGCATGGCCGCCGGCTTCCTTCTTGTGGCACGCATTCTAGGCCTGGGATTCATGGCGGACTTCCTGTCACGGACCGTGCTGATCGGTTTCCTGACCGGCGTCGGTCTCCAGGTCGCGCTGGGCGAGGTCGCCGGCATGTTGGGTCTGAAGGGTGGTGGCCACGGAACGCTGCAAAAGCTCTGGCACGCCATGCAGCAGATCGAAGATCTGAACGTCTATGCGCTGGCCACCACGCTCAGTGTGCTGGGAGTGATCGTCGGCTTGAAGAGAGTCTCGAAGAAGTTCCCGGGGGCGCTGATCGCCGTGGTCGGCGCGATTATCGTCAGCTGGGCGCTTGACCTCAAGGCCCACATGCACGTCCTCGGCACCGTCCCCAGCGGTCTGCCGCACATCGCTCTGCCTGACGTCCGGTGGAGTTGGGACCTCATTGAAAAGCTGGTGCCCGTGGCGTTTGCCATGTTCGTAGTGATCCTGGCACAAAGTGCCGCGACTTCGCGCGCCTACGCGGCGCGCTACAACGAGCGCTTCAGCGCAAACATCGACCTTGTCGGTCTGGGGCTCGCCAACATCGGCGCTGGCCTGTCTGGCACATTCGTGGTCAACGGCAGCCCAACCAAAACCCAGATGGTCGACAGCGCAGGTGGTCGTACCCAGCTGTCGCTACTGGTGACGACGGTTATCGTGCTGCTGGTGCTGCTGTTTCTCACTGCGCCGCTGGCCTATATGCCGGAAGCAGTTTTGTCGGCGGTCGTGTTCCTGATCGGTATTGATCTGATCGATGTCGAGGGCATGCGGCGCATCTATGGGCAGAGGCGCTCGGAGTTCTGGGTGGCGCTGATCACCGCGGTGGTGGTGGTGCTCGTTGGGGTCGAACAGGGCATCCTGCTCGCCATCGTGTTATCGTTGATCGATCATACCCGGCGCGGCTATCGGCCAAAAAATGTTGTGCTGGTGCCAAGCGAGCTGGGCGACTGGCACGCACAGCCGGTAGCGACCCAGGCCCAGGCGCTGCCCGGACTGCTCGTCTATCGCTTCACGCATAGTATGTACTATGCGAATGCCCCGCAGCTGTCGGAAGAGATCATCGATCTAGTCAAACGTGCGCAGCCGCCGTTGCGCTGGTTCTGCATCGATGCTTCCGCAGTGGACGATGTGGACTACACTGCGGCGGAGACATTGCGCTCGATATTCGCGATATTGGAAAAACAAGGCATACGCCTGGTTGTTACACAGATCATGGAAGACGTCAGGGAGCGAAGTCGCTACAGGCTTCTGCAGTTGTTCGGCGAACATGCTTTCTATGACACACTGGGACAAGTGATACAGGCTTATCAGCAACAAGGCACAACCGTGTCCAGCGGTCCGAGAGACTGATCGATGTGGGCTTCGCTAAACTATGGGACGATGAGAGCGGCCAAATTTGAGTTTATCATCAACTTGCAGACGGCCGAAGCAATCAACCTGACCTCGCCGCGTACGCTGAAATTGCTGCGGTTATGAGTCCGGTTTCGGTCCCAATGTATGGTCCGGCCGTGCGTTGCAAGAGGGTTTCGTCGGTGCGGCGGAAGCGGTCTTTCATCTAGGTATTACTGTTTCCTTTGTCCGTGTGCGCGACACCGTCCGCGACGATATGCGGCGAGCCGAAATAGAGGCAGCCGTAGGCCGAGCCAATTTCTTCGAACGGACAACGGACTGAGTGCGTGCCTGGCAGCAGCAAAGTTCGCGTGCGGCCTGAGTTGAAATTGCGATTGGATCCCTAGAGCATGATCCGCAAGTGTACGGCGGTTTTCGGCCGTTCATGCTCATCCGCGGCGCAGGTTTGGCGGTACGCGTCTTCTAGCGCTGTGTGGCAATGGTGGTGATGTCTGTTCATTGACTACATGTTTATCGGGTAGAGCCAGTTGAACCACGAGTGGGCTCGGATCGAGATCTTGCGCAGCGCCGCCCACGCGCCATATTCACCAGTTGTGTAGATCGCCGCAGCGCCTTGCGCGCCGATGGGAAATTTCGACTGATCCGGATCGTCGAGGATGATTTTCACGGCGTACTGGCTTTGGCCGAGCCGCGGATCCGGCTGGTGGAACTTCGGCAGGTCGTCGCTCGGCAGGTATTGTCCCATCCCGTTGCCGCGCCAGATGCTGTCCACCTTGCCGGCGAAGATCTGGCCGGGATAGAGGTCGAGCGCAACCTCGACCGGCTGCCCCGGCTTCACGTATTTGAGGTTCTCCTGAAAGTAGGTCGCGAGTAGATAGCGATCGGCGTCCGCAATGAAGGCGGCAATCCCGCCGACGCGAAACGTACCGGACACCATGCCGGCGCGGACCTGCAGGTTGATGATGCGGCCGTCGGCGGGCGCGACCAGCGTCGTGTTGTCCAGGTAGTACTGCGCCTGCTGGAGTTGCGCCTCCAAGCTGGCGACCGTGGTGTTGACGCCGCCGATCTGGGATCCGTACTTGAGACGGGCACGTTCGAGCTCGACCAGCGCCTCATCATGGACCGCTTGCGCCGCGTTCACGGTGGTCGCCCATTTCTCAATATCCTCCTCGCGCGCCACCCCATCCCGCGCGAGCTTGTCGAATGTCCTCTGTTGGTACTTGTCGTACGCCAACTGGACGCTTGCCCTGGTCGCCTTGTAGGTCGCCGCCTCGACGTCGACCTTGAGCACCTGGACGTTCTGCTTGGCCTCAGCGAGCTGCGCTTCGATCTGCGTGACCTTATATTCGTAGGGACGCCGGTCGAACTGGAACAAGGGCTGACCTTTCTTCACTGGAACACCTTCCTCGACCAGTACGGCGGTGACGAGGGTCGGCTCGGGCAGGCGCGGAACGAGCTGGATGGTGTGTTGAACGACCGTGGCATTGCTGGAGTTCGGCGTCATGAATCGCAAACCGATGACGAAAACCAGCAGAAGGTGGAGCACGAAAAAGCCAAAGATGATGCCCCAGCCTGGAGTGAGCCTGAGCAGTCTGAGCTTGAAGAAGACAAGCCAGAAGATCGCACAGGCGATGATGAGAACGAGGATTGCGATAATCATGGCGTCGAGCGTGTGCTGGGTTTCTCCTCCGACGGCGCAGCAGGCGTCGCCGCCTTGCCGGTCAGCTTCGCAATCATTGCGTCGGTTTCGCGCTGCCTTTCGCCGGACATGTAGCGTATGTCGACCACCTGCGTCGGCCTGAAGGCCCAGAACAGCGCCTGAATCCAAGGCACGACGGCCAAAAAGCCCACCCAGCCCATCATGTTAACGGCGTCAGCTTCCGGGTGCCTGCGGGCGATGGCGATGCGGCCCGGAAGGCCCAGAATGAATACGACAGCGGAGAGACCGGTGGCGGTGATGATGAAAAGCGCCGCGAACGTTAGGTAGTCCCAGAAGTCCAACCGAAATCCCAACAATGCTTCTAAGTCCATGGCATGTCTCCCGTCAGCGGTACGCCCTTGTCAGCTTTCGCCTCAACGCGAGAACCGCACTATCGTCCCGTGCGATATTTGCCGAGCCGCCCGTCTCTCGGATCGAGTGGGCGGAACCATGTCTCCCACGTCACTTGTCCCGTCTCTTGTTGATCGAATTGGCGGTATATCGCGATCTTCAAAAGGTCGATCACGAAAAGCCAAACAAGGTTGTAGAGCCATATGAAGCCAATGAGGCCCCAGGAAATGGGGGTAACCAACCAGCCGAAACCCGCCATGCACGCGGCCAGAACTTGCGTGCCCACTATGGCGGCAAAGAATTTCCACTCGGGGAACGGCGGCTGGAAAAAGAAACCGCTCGCGCGGGTCGAGAACAGGAGCAAGTGGCCGGCAATGACCAGCTGCATGAACATGGCGGTCTGCAGTGGCTCCAGTTCATAATGTTCATGGTGATGCAGGTAGCGCACGAGAGCGATGCTTTGCACAACCCCGATGAGAGCCAGCATCGAACTCACCATCAACACGCGGCGCATGTCCCATTTCGTCGGGCGAGGGCTGATCTTCGCATTGTCGAATGCGATGAGCATGACTGGCACGTCGTCCAATAACGCCAGAAGGATGATCATGACTGGGGTCAGGATTTGCGCGGAGAAGATCACCATCACCAACACGATGAAAAGCATGATGCTGACGGTCATCGCCACGCGATAATAGGCATAGCCCATCATCCGTTCGAAGGTCTTACGCGCCTCCTCGATCCCTCGGATGATGACTGAAAGCCCTGGCGCAGTCAGAATCAGACCGGCAGCCGCGCGCGCGGCTTCCGTCGCGCCGGACACGGCGATACCCACATCCGCCTGCTTCAATGCGGGGGCATCATTGACGCCGTCGCCCGTCATCCCGACGATGCCGCCGAGCTGCTGCGCCGACTTTACGATGGCCCATTTGTGCTCGGGAAACACCCGGCCGTACCCCTCGGCGACATCCACGCGCCTGGCGATCTCCATCGGCACTTCGCTCTGGCCGACATCACTCGTGAAGATGTCCGAAGCGGCGACGATGTTGCTGCCGAGTCCCAGCTGCGCGGCAATGGTCTTTCCGATCGCCACGTCATCGCCGGTGACCATCTTGACCTTCACGCCGTATTCGGCCGCACGCGCAATGGTTTCTTTCGAGTCCTCACGCGGCGGGTCGAACATCGGCAGAATGCCGAGCATATTCCATCTTCCGCCGTCGTCCGACCGGGCGACGGCCAGCGTCCGATAACCTTTCGCCGCATTATCGCTGACGACCTTCTGTGCCGCCGCGAGATCGCTGCCGGCGAGGCCGGCCAGTTTGAAAATGACGGGTGGCATCCCCTTGCTGACTCTGAACTGCTTGCCCGTCGCATCCTGAATTGTCGCCTCCGTGCGCTTCAACACCGGGTCGAACGGCACGTACGCAATTCGGCGATAGGCATTGAGGACAGACGGATCCTGCAACGCGCCAATAACGGCCATATCGATTGGATTCTTGTCCTCTATTTTCGAGGACAAGGATCCAGCGAGGATGACGTCGTCCATTTTCGCGCCGCCCCAAGCGACAGGCTCGCCGAGCGTCAATTTGTTCTGCGTGAGCGTGCCCGTCTTGTCGGAGAAAAGAATGCTGATGCCGGCCAGTTCTTCGATGGAGTCGAGCCGGGAGACGATCGCCTTTTCAAGCGCGAGGGCTTTTGCGCCCATGGCCATTGTCATCGACTGCACGGCGGGCATAGCCACGGGAATGGCGGCGACCAACAGCAGCAGCGCGAATTCGGCGATGCGGAGAAAATCATCGCCGCGGTGCAGCTGCACCGCCACCATGACGACCGCAAGAGCCACGGCCAGCACGATCAAGAAGTCGCCGATCGCGTTGTTGGCCTGGACGAAATGAGATTTTGAACCGGCCGACTGCACCAGGCTCGCGGTCCGGCCGAAGAAGGTGTTCGCGCCAGTGCCAATGACGACTCCGGTCATTTCGCCTTTCTTCACGATCGAGCCGGAATAGGCCAGATCTCCTGGAGCCTTCGAGACGGGAAGGGATTCTCCCGTCAGCGCCGACTGGTCAGCGTCGAGATATTCGCCTTCGAGCAACTTGACATCGGCGGGCACGACGTTTCCGAGCCGGACGCGAACAATGTCGCCGGGAATCAGGGTCTTGGCGAGAACGGTCTCCCACTTCCCGCCTCTCAGCGCCTGGGCCTCTTGAGCCAGGGCGCCCTTCAAGGCGTCAAGTGCGCTCGCCGCTTGCCGCTCATGCCAGAAGCCAAGCACTGCGTTGAACAAGAGCATGACCATGATAATGAAGAAGTCGGTAAGGTCTCCCACTATGATCGACATGATTGCTGCGGCTTCGATCATCCATGGCATCGGTCCCCAAAAGAACTTACCGAACATCTCGAACGCGCTGACCTTCTTTTCCTCTAATTCGTTGGGTCCGTATTGCGCCAACCGTTGCTTGGCTTCGGCTTCAGACAGGCCGCGCTCTGAGCTGACGTCGAGCTGCTTTAACGCATCGGGGATGGGCAGACGTTCATAATCCGTCTTGGACTCGGCTTTGCCCAATTTGCCCTCGGGCGATGAGGCGCTCCCTTGCAGAGTGAAAGTAGACATGAGCTTCTCCTTCCGATGTCTTCAGGCGAAGCAGATCTTGGTTCTTGATTCCCTCGTTGTCGGCCGGCCGGCGCCGGCTTCGTCATGGTCATGCCGCCAATGGATTCGAGTGGCGGTAGCTGCCTCCTGTGCTGCGCGAGGGACTCGCTCCGACAGGCATTGACCCATCAGGCGGGCGACAGGGGCGGCGCCACCACCAGCGGGAAAACCGACGATGATGCGCGCTGGCGCACCGGGCAGGCCTGTGCGCCCTTCGCGATCCGCGACACCGGCAGCGCGCGCGGCCAGATGCAGAAATTGCCTTCGGTTGGGAAGTTTCATTTGGAACCTCCCTCTCCGTTCACATCACTCGATCACCTCGTCGGCGTGGGCGAGCAGCGAGGGCGGCCCGAAGCCCGGTTTTGAGGTTGATCACAAGCTCGTACTTAGTTGGCGCCTTCGACGTTGCGGTCGGCAATCCAGCCCAGCTGCTCCAACTCCCGCACGAACGCCGGCATGCGGGCCTGCTGCGTCGGCGGCGGATGTTCGCCAGCGCGCCGATACGCCGCATCTTCTCGCACTGCTGCGCCCATGCCGCCAGCGGCCACGCCGCAGACGCGCCGCCCAGCAGCGTGCTGAAACCCCGCCGTCGAATGTGGATTGCCATGCCACCCGCTCCTGCCGAAGGTCGCGTGCATGCAATAGAGGGGAGGATATCATGCTTCAGCGAAGGAACGAACGATATCTTTTGCGCTGCGAAAGTCTTAAGCCGCCCAACGGAGATGTCGCCTCCGGGTCATTTCCGATCGATCCGGCCGAATTGGCTTGCCGATTGATATCCGCTTGGCCCCAAAAGCGACCGCAGACGTAAATGGCAACGGATTGAAGTCCGTTCAGGCCAGCTCTCGGATTGTGATTCAAGCAGCGAATGCGCGAAGCCAATCCCTTGGCGTCCATGCATCAATGGAAGTTTCGGCCTTTTGGCATGACCTTGGCGGCATGCTCGACGGCTGAGATCTGCTCCATCGCGGCCTTGTTCTTGGAAAGCCGGACGAACGAATCGCCCGAGCGTGGATGACGGAAGCGGTCGGGGTTGCCGGCGCGAGCCATGTCGACCGGGGACAGCGTCCGGCGCGGGTGACGCCATGAGCCCTGCACCGGACGCTTGGCCTCGTCGACCGGCATCGACGGATCGAAGTGCCTCGCCTGCTCCGACAGCCGGAGCAGCAGCGGGGTCAGATCCTCGAAATGATCGCCGACGATGTGGATGACGCCGTTCTCGTTCTGCACGATCCCGCTCACGCCGATCAGCCGCGATCCCATGATGACGGGACGGTAGCGCTCGAATGTGCGCGGCCAGAGAATGGTGTTGGCGATGCCGGTTTCGTCCTCGATCGTCATGAAAATGGCATTGCCGGTGCCGGGGCGCTGACGGACCAGAACAAGACCCGCAACGGTGACCCACCGGCCGTTGGCCACATCCGCCAGACGCTCATGCGGCACGATGCCCCGCGCATCGAGATCGCCTCGGAAGAACGACACCGGATGGGCATGCAGCGAAAGATGCAGGTGCCGGTAATCCTCGATCACCTGCTGGCCCGGCGGCATGGACGGCAGGTTCATGTCGGGCTCGATCTCGCGCATGGCGGCGTGGGCAAACAGCGGCAAGTCGTCCTTGTCGCCGGCACGCCGCAAAGCCCTCACCGCCCAAAGCGCGTCGCGCCGGCCGAGGCCGAGCGAGCCGAACGCGTCGGCCTGGGCGAGCTTTTCCAGCGCCTTGGGCGGAAGGCCCGTGCGCAGCCACAGGTCGCGAATCGAGTCGAAACCCGCGCCGCGAGCCTGCTCGATGGTCTGGCCCCATTCCTCGGAAAATCCGCTGATCTGGCGAAAGCCGAGGCGAAGCGCGCGTTGCGTCCAGATGTCTGAACGCATCGACGCGTGGCGCTGATGCAGCCTGCCTGCAGGATCCTGCTCCAGCGTGCAATCCCAGTCCGAACGGTTGACGTCCACATGCCGCACTTCAACGCCGTGCTCCTGGGCATCGCGCACAAGCTGCGAGGTCGCGTAAAAGCCCATCGGCTGGCTGTTCAGCAAGGCTGCCGCGAAGACGTCGGGGTAGTGGCATTTGATCCAGGCCGACGCATAGACGAGATTGGCGAAGCTTGCGGCGTGGCTTTCGGGAAAGCCGTAGCTGCCGAAGCCCTCGATCTGCTTCCAGCAGTTCTCCGAGAACTCCGCCGGATACCCCTTGTCCTTCATGCCTTGCAAAAATTCGTCCCGGTATCGCCCGATCGTGCCGACCCGCTTGAACGTCGCCATGGCGCGCCGCAATTCGTCGGCCTTTCCCGGCTCGAAGCCGGCGCCGTCGATGGCGATACGCATCGCCTGCTCCTGGAACAGCGGCACGCCCATGGTTTTGGACAGAATGTTCTCCAAGATCTTCGAGGGATAGGTCACCGGATCGATCCCCTGCCGCCGCCGCAGATAGGGATGCACCATGTTGCCCTGGATCGGGCCGGGCCTGACGATCGCAACCTCGATCACGAGATCGTAGAATTTCTCGGGACGAAGCCGCGGCAACATCGACATCTGCGCACGGCTTTCGATCTGGAACACGCCGATCGTGTCGGCGCGCTGGATCATCCGGTAAGTGGCTTCGTCCTCGTCCTGCAGGGAAAGATCGCGCGGCTCGTCATAATGCGCCTTGAGAAAATCGAACGAACGCCGCAGGCACGTCAGCATGCCGAGCGCCAGCACGTCGACCTTGAGCAGACCGATCGCCTCCAGATCGTTCTTCTCCCATTCGATAAAGGTCCGGTCCTCCATCGCGGCATTTTCGATCGGCACGACCTCGTCCAACCGCGAGCGGGTGATGACGAAGCCGCCGACGTGCTGGGAAAGATGCCGCGGCGTATCGATCAATTGGCTCGCAAGCTCCATCACCTGCTTGAGCCGCGGATCGGCCGGATCAAGACCGTGCCGGCGCGCTTCCTTTTCCGAAACGCCCTTGTCGGACCAGCCCCAAAGGGTGCCGGCGAGCGCAGCGATCGCATCGGCAGACAGGCCGAAGACCTTCCCGACCTCGCGGATCGCGCTCCGACCCCGGTAGCGGATCACGGTCGCGGCGATGCCCGCGCGTTCGCGGCCGTACTTTTCGTAGATGTGCTGGATGACCTCTTCGCGCCGTTCGTGCTCGAAATCGACGTCGATATCCGGAGGCTCGCCGCGGTCTTCCGAGATGAAGCGCTCGAACAGAAGGTTGACGCTGGTCGGCGAAACGTCGGTGATGCCGAGGCAATAGCAGATCAGCGAATTGGCGGCCGATCCCCGGCCCTGGCATAAAATGGGCGGCGTGAGGCCGCGGGCATGCCTGACGATCTCGTGCACCGTCAGAAAGAACGGCGCATAGCCAAGCTTGCCGACCAGGCGCAATTCGCCGTCGAGGGTGGCGCGTAAATCCGGCCGCATTCCTTCCGGAAAACGCTTTCTCACTCCCGCTTCGCAGAAGGCGACCAGAGCCTGCTGCGGCGTGGCATAACCTTGCCGGGTCTCATCGGCGTATTCGGTCCCGCGCAGCTCCTCGAGAGAGAAACGACAGCGATCGAGAAAGCGCTGCGTCTCCCGGATGGCGCGCGGGGCATCGCGAAACAGTCGTCCCATCTCCTCGGGAGATTTCAGATGGCGTTCCGCATTCGCTTCAAGCCGGCGACCCACGGCCTCCAGCGTCACATGCTCGCGAATGCAGGTCACGACATCCTGCAAGGGCCGGCGGGCGGCATCGTGATAGAGCACATCGTTGACGGCGATGAGCGGCACGAACGCGCCCGCGGCGATATCCGCCAACCGCGATAAACGGCGCTCGTCATCGCCGCGATAAAGCATGCTGGCCGCGAGCCAGACCCGCCTTCGCGCCGCCTCTCTCAACCGGAGCAAAACCGCGTTGAGCCTGTCGGCATGAATCCGCGGTGGCGGCATGACGATGAGATTGAGACCGTCGATGAACTCCAGAAGATCCGGAAGGCCGATAAGGCAATCGCCCTTCTCGGCTCGTTCCTTGCCAAGTGAGAGCAATCGCGTCAGACGGCCCCAGGCCGCGCGGTCTTTCGGATAAGCCAGAATGTCCGGCGTTCCATCCGAAAAAACCAGCCGCGCACCGACGACCAGCTTGACCGGGGGGATCGGCTTGAATGCTTCCGGAGGATTTTTCCCGGCTGCCGCTTTCCGCTTTTCCGCTTCTTCCTCAGCAAACGCTCTGATCTGCGTCAGAGCCCGAACGACGCCCGCCACGCTGTTGCGATCGGCGATGCCGATGCCGGAAAGTCCTAAAGCCCTCGCCTGAGCGACAAATTCTTCGGGATCGGAAGCGCCGCGCAAAAACGAAAAATTGGTGGTGACGGCAAGCTCGGCATACGCAGACATGCTGCAAACTCACGCAAACAAACCGTGCAGGTACCAATGCGGGTGAGGATTTTTGTCGCTGTAGAACCCTTCGCGGTAAAGCCAGGCGCGCATGCCGGTGCGGCTCTCGACCCGGAAATAATCGCGCGCAAGCCGGTTGCCGCGGTCGTCGCGCCACCACTCCATCTCGATGCGCTCCGGGCCTTCCACCCGCACGACGTGATGCAGGGTTCGCCGCCAGTTGAAGCGCACCGGCGGCCCGTCGGGCACCTGGGCGATGGCCTCGACAGATTCGGGATGCTCGAACAGGTGCAGCGGGCGAACCGGTGAGAGCGAATCCTGCGCCAGGTCGTCCCGCGCTTCTATCGCGGCGAAGAAGGCCGCCGGCGCATGCGCCGGCAGCGCCGCCACCGCATATTCCGGAATATGCGTGTCCTGCGGCACGAGCCGCGTCACGCGGCGCAAGCCGAAGCGGGCGCCGAGCCGGTCGATCAGATGAGTGAGCTCGTCGGCGTGGTCGCCGCCGGCCAGCCCGGTCTGCACGCTGTCGACCCGCTCGGTCGCCACCGCCGAGAGCCGGATCATGTCGTAGCCGAAACCCGGATCGCAGGCGTCGGCCAGCACGGCGAGACGCTCTTGGTAAAGCTTGCGCACCCGTGGCGGATCGCGCAGCGGCGCGCCGGTGCCGAGCTCGAGCCGGTGCACCCGGCCATCGGCGCGGAACAGCGCAACCTGGAACAGCCGGCCGCCCTCGCCGCGCCGCTCCAGCAGCGTGGCGAGCCGTCCGGCAAGCTGCTCGATGGTGCCGAGCACATCCTCCTCGCGGGCGATCGGATCGGGAAAGCGCTGCTCGGCCATCGCCGCCGGCACCGGCAGGCGCGGCCGGATCGGCTCGTCGGCGCGGCCGAGCGCCCGGTCGAGGCGCAGGATCAATCCGGCGCCGAAGCGCGCGACGAACGGCGCGCGCGGCCGGGCGGCGAGATCGCCCACGGTCACAAGGCCCGAGGTTTTCAGGTCGGCGACAGTGCCGGCATCGGTGCGCAGCGCCGCGATCGGCAGCGGCAGCATCGCCGCTTCGTTGCCGCCGCGCGGAACGAAGCCTTGCTTGCCGTAGCGCGCGACGCCCCAGGCGCAGCCCGGCGTGTCGGCGACCGCAACGCGGGCGGCAAAGCCCTGCTGCTTGAGCCGCGTCAGCAGATCGCGGGCGAGCGTTGCTTCGCCGTTGTAGAGATGCGCGCAGCCGGTGATGTCGAGGAACAGGCCGTCCGGCGGGTCGAGGCCGACGAGCGGCGTGTAGCGGTCGCACCAGTCGGCGACGGCTTCGAGCAGGCGGCGGTCGGCCTCGAAGTCGGCCTCGAACACCGGCAGCGAGGGATACATCGCGCGCGCATCGGCCAGCGGCATGTCGGGACGAAGCCGCAGCCGCGCCGCCGCGTCGTTCATGGCGACGATGCGCTGCGCCTGCTCGATCGCGGCGACGACGACGCGCGGGGTGTCATCCGGCGCGGCGAGCCGGCGCTCGATCCGGTCGGTCGAGAGCCGGCGCAGCCACACCGACAGATAGCGCCGGCTGGAAAGCACGCTCATGCTGGTCCCACTCAACGAGCCAGCGGCCGCACGGGCCGCGGCGGTTCTTGCGAAGCGAAAGGTCGAAGCGCGTGCGGCCGAGGCCGCCGCTCAACGCCGCCAGGCGATCGGGCAGGCTCGGCGCGCCGCCGACATGCCAGCGCGTCGCCGCCGCGCTCGGCATCTGCGTGGCGCGATGGCGGATCAGAAGACCCAGGCCGGAGACGCGGGCGCTGACGCCCTCGCGCGCGGCGAGCGAAAGCCTGCGGGTGGCGGTGAGGTCGGCCTCCGCGCCCTCGCCGGTCAGCTCGGCGACGACGCAGGCGAGCGCGCGGCAGCGCAGCCCCTCCTCCATCGCCCAGAGCACGTCGGTCGGCCGGGCGACGGTCAGGACAAGGAGGCGCGACGACGCAAGCCCGAACAGGTCGAGGCCCGGACCATAGGGCCCGCCGCCCTCGCGCCGGGCAAAGTCGGTCGCGATCCAGAGCACCTCGCCACGCGGGAGACTGGCGCGGGCCGCAACCGCCGCGGCAAAGCCGCCGGCGGCGCCGAACTGGAACGGCGCCGCAGGCGCCAGCTCGTGCAGCGCACCGCAGGCCAGCCCGCCGCCGAGCACAGCGTCGACGGCGCCGGTGAGCTCCACCCGCTGCTCGTCGGCCGGCAAGGCCGGGCCGAGCTTCGGATCGATGGCGGCGAGCGTTTGGCGGAGACGCTGCAGCGTGGGCTGTGGCGAGGCCGGGCCCATAACAAGCAATCCCTGTATTGTTCTTGATTTGTTCTAGTAGATTCCTCTGCGGGCGTGATGTCAAGCACACACCGCATCTTCAGGAATTCCACCTGCAATATGAGGCGGTTAGCGTTCACCACGACGTGATCCGGCCACCGGTTACCGCCGGAACCAACGCGCCTGTTCTGCATTTTAGCTTTTGACATGCCTCCAACCGGCGCGGCTTGCGCCAAGCGAAGACCCTTTTTCAGAGACGTGAAATGTCATGTTGACCACCGAGTTCCTCCGCCGACAGGCCGAAAATTGCCTCCGCATTGCCCGCAGTTGCTTCGATCTCTCCAGCGCCGAACGGTTGCGGCTGATGGCGAACGACCTCAACGCCAAGGCCGACGAGATCGAACGCGATCGCCGCTTCCGGCCGCATTTTTTTGAAGCGTCCGAAGCTTCCTCGCGCGACAACGACCGCGGCTAGACGTGTTCGTTTTGGATTGAATCTCCAGCGACACGGGCGGTGTCATCCCTCCCCTCGCGGGCAGGGCCATCGCATGCGGTGCGACCCGGGCGGTGCGCTCCCTCCCCCTTGGCGCGATCTGGCCCGGTGCCCGCCACGCGCCCGCGCACGTCTTCCGCGCCCAGAGGCCCCCCACCCCGCCCCTCCCCCTTTCAGGGCTACCGCATGCATACATCTTTTGACCGGTCGTCCGGCGCGAGGAAAAAATCGAATCCTTTCAGCACTGGATCGGAGACCAAGATCACGCCGCTTCTCATACCGGGGGTCATCTAAGTCTCTGTTTTGGATTCGGTTTTTGAGATGTGTGAATCCCGTAGCTTTCAGGGGGAGGGAGCTCAGCACCCGAGTTGAGCCACGTGCGATGGCCCTCCCCTCGCGGGAGGAATGACACGGCCCTTGTCGCCAACACTTCAGCCTCTGCATCCGCGCATGCCCGCTGCCCGGCGTCACGCGTGCGCGCGCATTGAATTCACGCGCGCTGCGGGGAATCTTACGGCCCCATGAATACGAGCGTGAACACCATCCTGACGCGGCTCTCCGCCGAACTCATCAAGAAGTACGAATCCGAAGGCTTCTGGCGCGGCGATACGATCTATTCGCTGGTGCGCTGGAACGCCGGCCACAAGCCGGATTCGTTTGCGGTGCGCGACCGTTTCCGCCGCCTCACCTATCGGCAGTTGCTGGACGCCGCCGATGCGCTCGCGGCGGATCTCGCGGCGCACGGCGTGCGGCCGGGCCAGCGCGTCGGCGTCTGGCTGCAAAGCCGGATCGAGAGCGTGGTGGCGCTGCTCGCCTGCTCGAAAAGCGGCGCGATCTGCTGCCCGTCGCTGCACCGCGACCACACCGTCGGCGAAGTGGTCGAGCTGATGCAACGCACCCGTGCGGTCGCGTTCATCTGGCAGGAGGGCTATGGCGCCGGTGCCGACAAGCGCGATTTCATCGAGGCGCTGAAGGCCGCCGAGACGGTGCGACAGGTCTATCGCCTGAAACCGCTGACCGAGAAGGACACGGCGCTCTATCCAGGCCTCGGTTCGGACAAAACCGACGTGGCGGTGAAGAGCGATCCCAACCAGGTGGTCTATCTCGCCTTCACCTCGGGCACGACCGGCAAGCCCAAGGGCGTGATGCACTCCGACAACACGCTGCTCGCCAACGCGCGGCAGCTCGCGAAGGACTGGACCATCACCAACACCTCGGTGGTCTATTCGCTCTCGCCGCTGAGCCACAATCTCGGCTTCGGCGCGCAGGTGATGGCGCTGGCGATGGGCGCAGAGCTCGTGATCAACGACCTGCCGCGGGGCGCCAGCCTCGCCGACCGCATCCTCGAAACCGACACGAGCTTCCTGGTCGGCGTGCCGCCGAACGCCATCGACCTCCTCGGCGAGATGCAGCGGCGCGGGCTGAAGGGCCTCGGCCGGCTCACCGGCTTCCGCATCTCCGGCTCGGCGGTGCCGAGCGAGGTGGTCGCGGGCCTGATCAGGCAGGGCATCAAGCCGCAGAGCGGCTACGGCATGACCGAAAGCTGCGGCCATCAGTACACCATGCCGGAGGACGAGGCACGGCTGATCATCGAGACGTCCGGCAAATGCTGCGCCGGCTACGAGTTTCGCGTCTTCAAGGAGAACGATCCCGACACCGAAGCCGCGCCCGGCGAGGTCGGCCAGCTCGGCGGCCGCGGTGCGAGCCTGATGCTCGGCTATTTCGACGACCAGACGGCCACCGAGGAGGCCTTCAACAAGAGCGGCTGGTTCATGACCGGCGATCTCGGCACGATCGATGCGCAGGGGTATCTGCGCATCGCCGGCCGCAGCAAGGACATCATCATCCGCGGCGGCCACAACATCCATCCGGCGCGCGTCGAGGAGCTGGCCACACGGCATCCGGCCGTGCAGCGCGCCGCCGCAGTGCCGATGAAGGACGCCCGGCTGGGCGAGAAGGTCTGCCTCGCGGTGGTGACGCGGGCCGGCGCCGATGTTGCGCCGGCCGAACTGCTCGCACATCTCGACGCCGCCGGCCTGTCGAAATACGACATGCCGGAATATTTCCTGCGGCTCGACGAGATCCCGCTGACCCCCAACGGCAAGATGCTCAAGCGGACGATCCTAGACTGGATCGAGGCGGGCCGCGTCACACCGCAGCCTGTGCGCTTCGAGGGAAATCGCAGCAGGGATGCGGCGAAGCCCAATTGACTCGCATCGCGGCCTGCTCCTATGAACGGATGCAGTGAAAGAAGCCTAAAAATCAAGCAACGACCGCGACGCCATGGCGTTTGAGGCATCCGACAAATACACCAATGCCGCGCTCCGGATCGGAGACGTCGACACTTATCCGCAACGCAAGGTCGGTGAGTTCATCGGCACCGTGGTGTCGAACGCCTCGGTCAACGACGAATACAAGCACGTCGTCCTCAAGGTTCATCCGCACGCGCTCCGGGCCTACGCCGGGCAGATGTTCCACCTGCTCTGCCCGTCGCCCGACGGCGCCGAAGTCTGGATGCGCCGACCGATGAGCGTGTATCGCGTCGACAAGGCGAACGGTCAGATCGAATTCCTCTACAAGACCGAAGGCCGCGGCACCCGCGGCATGGCGAAGCTCGAACCGGGCGACGAGTTCAACGTCACGGGTCCGCTCGGCCACGGCTTCACGCTCGAGCCCGGCTGGAAAAACATCGTGGTGCTCGGACGCGGCGTTGGCTTGGCGACGCTCGCGCCGCTGTCGCAACTGGCCGCCGAGCAAAAAGTCGGCGTGACCGCGATCCTGAGCGCACGCCACGCCGGCGTGGTGATGTCGCAAGACCTTTTCAAGGGCCTCGGCGCGCGGGTCACCACGGTTCTCGACTCCGACAGCACCAGTGCCGTCGAGAATGTCGAGAAGATCGTCGAAGAGCTGATCGCCGAAGGCAAAGCCGACGCCTTTTTCACCTGCGGCTCGAACCGCCTGCTGAAACTGATGCAGCGGCTCGGCAAGACGCACGACATCCCGGGCCAGGTCGCCATGGAGCAGATCATGGTGTGCGGCTTCGGCGCCTGCTACGTCTGCATGCGCACGTTCGAGGTCGATGGCCAGCGGGTGCTGCGACGCGTCTGCCGCGACGGCCCGGTGTTCAACATGCAGGAGGCCGTGGGATGGTAGACCTCTCGGTCAAGATCGGCGACCTCACCCTGCAAAATCCGGTGCAGCCGGCGTCCGGTGCCTTCTCGTGGGAGTACAACGACGTCATCGACCTGAACCGGCTCGGCGCGCTGGTGGCCAAGACCATCTGCCGCGAGCCGCGGCTCGGCAATCCGACGCCGCGCATGGCCGAGACCGAGGCTGGAATCATTCAGTCGATAGGGCTGCCGGGCAAAGGCATCGAATACTTCATCGACCACATCGTCCCCGAATACGCCAAGTTCAAGCCGCCGCTCGTGGTCAGTTGCTCGTCGGAGAACATCGACGATTTCGCCGCGCTGGCCGAAGAGCTGAGCGTGCCGGACGTCGACGTGATCGAGGCGAACATCTCCTGTCCGACCCGCAATCAGACGGGCGGCAACTTCGCGATGCACGAGGACTACACCCGCGACTGCATCACGGCGATGCGGGCCCGGACCAAGAAGCCGTTGTGGGTGAAGCTCTCGCCCAACGCCGGCGACATCGTCTCGATCGCGCGCGCCGCCGAGGACGCCGGCGCCGACGCGCTGGTGATCGCCAACACCTTCCTGTCGCTGAAAATCCGCACCGACAACTTCCGTCCGGCGCTCGGCAACAAGTTCGGCGGGATGGTTTCGCCGGCGCTCAAGCCGATCGTGCTGCGGATGGTCTATCAGGTCGCCAAGCAGGTGAAGATTCCGATCATCGGCGTCGGCGGCGTGACCAAGGCCGAGGACGTCGTCGAATACATGCTGGCGGGCGCAAGCGCGGTCGGCATCGGCTACGCCGGCTTCCGCAATCCCACCGCGCTGACCACCATCATCGACGACCTCGAAGCCTGGTGCGACGAGCGCGGCATCAAGAAGGTCACCGAGCTGATCGGCGCGGTGAAGGACGACGATATGGAGACGGACACGCTGGTCGCGGCGTCGGTCGGCGTCTGATCCGCGACGCATGCGGCGGCTGCCATGGCGAGCCCATTCGAGCAACGCGTCGCCGACGCGGTCGCGCATCACGCGGCCGGACGTCTGGACCAGGCCGAGGCCGCCTACCGTGACGCGCTGCGGCTTGCTCCGGGCCATCCGGCCATCACTCACAATCTCGGCGTGATCGCCGCGGCCCATGGCCGGCATCGCGAAGCCATCGCACAATTTGACGCCGCGATCGCCGCCGAGCCTCAATATGCATCGGCGCACTACAACCGCGCCTCGGCGCTTCAGGCGCTCGGCCGAGCGCGCGACGCCTTGCAGAGCTTTGCGCGCGTCTGCGCCATCGATCCCGGGCACTACGACGCTCATCGCGCGCTCGGCTTTCTCTGGCTCGCCGAAGGCGACCGCAGCCGCGCGCTCGATCATTTCGCCCGGACCTATGAGCTCCGGCGCGGCGAGGATCGATCCGGCATCGCGCGAAAGTCGCTGACCTGGGCGGCGCGCGACAAGCTGCTGCACGACGCCGGGCAGTTCCGTCATCTGGCGGAGCGCCGCCGCGACCGGGTGCGCTTCGAGGCTCGGGCGCGCAACTACGAGGCTGTGGCGGCAGGCGTTCCGGAACAGGCCGTGCCGCTGTCCGACGAGCAGCTCGACGCGCTCGGCGACGATTACAACACGGCGATCCATGTCGGCAGCGCGCCGGAAATCGCAGGTCCCGCCGTCAGCGCACGGCCGGACCGCGACGCTTTGATGGAGCGCTGGCGCGAATGCGAGGCCGGCGCGGTCTGGTTCGATGACTTGCTGACGCCGGAGGGCCTTGCCGCGCTCAGACGCACCCTGCTCGAAAGCACGATCTGGCATGACTTCAGCCATATCGGCGGCTTCGTCGCCTCTTATCTGGAAGACGGCCTCGCCTGCCCGCTGCTGCTTCAGATCATCGACGAGCTTCGCGGCGCATGGCCCGACCTGCTCGGAGCGCATCCGCTGACCCAGGCCTGGGCGTTCAAGGGTCTCAAAGCCGCGGCGGCGATCGCGGCCCATGCCGACGATGCCGCCGTCAGCGTCAATTTCTGGGTGACGCCGGACCGCGCCAATCGCAACCCCTGCGGCGGCGGGCTGGAGCTGTGCCGCGTGCCGCCACCTGCGGCATGGCAGGTGCGCGGTTACGACGCGGACATGGCGGCGATCGCTGCGTTCCTCGACCGGCACGCCGGCGAGAGCCTGATCGTGCCCTACCGGGAGAACCGCGCGGTGCTGTTCGAATCCCGGCTGTTTCACCGCTCCGGCGCCACGGATTTCGCGCCCGGTTACGAAAATCATCGCATCAACCTGACGCTGCTGTTTGGCCGTCACGATTGATGGTTCAATGGCTCATTCAGCGGAGAACGACATGCGCGCGGTGGTGGTCCGGGAGTTTGGCGGCATCGAGAAGGCCACGCTCGGCGAGATGCCCAGGCCCGAGCCCAGGGCCGGCGAGCTGATGATCGAGGTGCGCGCGGTCAGCGTGAACTTCGTCGACCTGGTGATGATGAGCGGCACCTATCAATTCAAACCGACGCTGCCGTTCATTCCGGGCAAGCTTCCGGTCGGCGTCGTGGCCGCGGTCGGGGCGGGCGTGACCAAGTTCAAGCCCGGCGACCACGCGCTGCTGATGGCGGAATCCGCAGGCTTCGCCGAGTTCGCCGTGATGCCGGAGAACCAGTGCATCAAGCTGCCGCCTGCGCTGCCGTTCCAGGAAGCGGCCTCGATGGCGCTGGTCTACGACACCGCGTATTTCGCCCTGAAGGATCGCGGGCGGATCGCGCCCGGCGACAACGTGCTCATCCTCGGCGCGACCGGCGGCGTGGGGCTCGCCGCCATCCAGCTCGCCAAGGCGTTCGGCGGCAAGGTGCTGGCCGCGGTCGCGAGCAAGGACAAGGAGGACATCGTGCGCGCCGCGGGCGCCGACGCGATCGTCGATCTCTCGGCGCCGGACCTGCACGAGAGCCTGCGGCAGCAGGTGTTCGCGCTCACCGACAAGAAGGGCGCCGACATCATCGTCGACATGCTGGGCGGCGACATTTTCGACGCCGCGGTGCGTTCGCTCGCCTGGTGCGGACGGCTGATCGTGATCGGCTTCGCCTCGGGCCGCATCCCGTCGCTGAAGATGAACTACGTGCTGGTGAAGAACATCGAGGTCAGCGGCATGCAGATCAGCGACTACCGCAAGCGCAAGCCCGCCGACATGCAGGCGGCGTTTGCCGACATCTACCGGCTGCACGCGGCGGGCAAATTGAAGCCGCTGCCGACCAAAGCCTACCCGATCGAGCGGTTTGCCGAAGCCTTGACCGACATCAAAGACCGCAAAGTTCGAGGACGAATTATCCTGACTTTAGAGCGATAGACCCGGCAGATTGACTCAAATTTTCAGCGGAAATTGTCAACGAGTCTTAGCGATCCGCGAAACGTCCCGGAAAATCGGCGGTGCTAATTTGCATACGGGCGATGCAGTTCATCGCGCCTGCGGTGAAAATATAACAAGGGCCAAACAAGGGTGGCAAATGAAGCGCTTTTTCTTCGATGTCTCGTTCAAAACTCACGTTCACTACGACTATCAGGGGCGCGAGTTTGCGGGGGCCGAGCAGGCGCGCGAACTGGCTGAGCTGATTGCGCTCGATCTCGGGTGCAGCGAGGACAACAACGGCGCGGGCACCGAGGTCCAGGTCCGCAACATCGGCGGCACCTGCCTGTTCTCGGTTCCGATCCGGCAGGCCGAGCGCGTCGCCGCCTGACTGGATCGCTTGGGCCGGGGGGCCTCCCGTCACATTCCCGGCAGCCGCGGCGCGCCGCCGTCGAAGCGGACGCCCTCGAGCGCGAGCAGCTTCTGCTTGGTCGTGGTGCCGCCATAGGCGGAGAAGCCGCCGGGCTTGCCGCCGGCCGCGAGCACGCGGTGGCACGGGATGACGATCGGCATCGGGTTCCGGCCCATGGCTTCGCCGACGTCGCGCGCGCCCTCCCAGCCGGACGAGCCGAGGGCCTTGGCAAGCTCGCCGTAGGTCACGGTGCGGCCAAAGCTGATCCCGCGCAGCGCCTCGTAGATCTGGCGGCGCAGGCCGTCGATGCCGTCGAGGTCGACCGCCACGCCGGAGAAGTCGACCTTCCCGCCGTCGAGATAGCGACGGATGTCGGCGATCAGCGCCGCGACATGGGGCGGCGGCTCGGCGGGAGCCACACTGCCGCTCTTGCTCGCGAGCCGCCGTTCGGTGGTCGCGCGATCCTTCTCCGGCAGTTGCACGCCGCAGAGCCCGCGGGCGTTCCACGCCACGCCGCAGACGCCGATCGCGGTGTCGAACAGGTGGTGGCGGGCGCTGTCGTCGTTCATGCGGCAAAGCTAGGCGCGCCGCCCGGCGTTTGCCACCCGATTTCCGCAACAAAAAAGTCGGCGCCGCGCCACGGCTTCCATCCCACACAGGCGAAGGCCCCGCGCCGGCTTGCGGCTGCGGGGCCTCCACGGGCGCGCGGCGCGTGCTTCTACATCGGCCAGTATGGTGCCACGCTGTAGTAATCGTAGATCCTCCGGCCCTGCGCCGTGTCCCACTTCCATTCCTCGCCGGTGGCGTAGTGGGGCGCGTTCTTGAGCTGCTCGTCGGTGATGTTGACCTCGTAGCCGCCGAGCTTCTCGTTGTAGGTGAGCCGCTGCCACGGGATCGGATAGTGGTCCTCGCCCATGCCGAGGAATCCGCCGAAGCCCATCACGGCATAGGCGGCCTGGCCGGACAGCTTGTCGATCATCACCCGCTCGATCTCGCCGATCTTCTTGCCGTCGGAGCGATAGACATTGGAGCCTTCCACCCGGTCGCTGCCGATCAGGTCGTGGCGGCCGTGCGCCGCGGGCGACGTGGCACCGATGCGCCCGGTGCTGGTGCTCATGCTCATGGGTTCTCCTTCCCGTTTGTTGTTGGCAGCCGCCAGGACAACAGCTCGTGCCGGACGATGTTCCGCCGGCTTTTCGACCGGACCGGCCGGTACGGGCGGCGATTTCGGTGCTAGGTTTTTGCCGCAGATTTTCAGCCGATTTATTTCAGGAGGATCCGATGCTCAGAACGACCGTGTGCATCACCGCCGTCATTCTGGCGATTGGCGCGAGCGCGCCGGCCTTCGCCGGCCAACCGCTCTCTCAGGCGGAATTTTCCGGAGCGACGGAGTTTTCGTCGAGGAGCAAGGGGGGTGCCGCCAAACCTTCCGGCGGCCCGAAGGTCACAACCCGAACGGTCACGACCAAGCGCGTGACGACGCCATCCGGCGGCGGCCCGAAGCTCAAGTCCAAGACGGTCACCAACAAGACGGTCACGACCACCAAAAAGGTCAACGTCAACACGAACGCCAACATCAACACGAACCCGAAATTCAAAGGCAAACCGAACCTCAAGCCGGGCACGCCCGCGGTTCAAACCGCGATCGGCCGTCAGGGCGCGACCGCGCTCAAGGCCAGCACGGTCAAATTCCAGAGCGGCCCCGGCCCCATCAACAAGGCGGCGTTCAAGCCTGCGCCGAACCTGCAGTTCGTGAAGCTCGGCAACAACAAGTCCGCGATGATGTGGAACAGCGGGCCGAAGAAGATCTGGTGGGGCAACAAGTGGAAGTGGTTCGTACCGGTGTCGGCGCTCGGCGTGGTCGTGCTGGGCGGCGCCTATTACTATCCGTACAGCTATCTGGCGGTGTCGCGGCCCTATTGCGAGGGCATCACGCCGGACGGCTGCCGGCTCAACTGGCAGCGCGTCGATTTCGAGGACGGCGACAGCGAGTGGCAATGCGTGCAGTTCTGCCGGCGGCCGGGCAATCCGCCGCCGCCGCGCACGGTGGCGCTCGTTGCGCCGCCGCCGGTGCCGCAGGGCGGCGCCTGCCAGATCTCGATCTATTCGGAGCCGAACTTCGGCGGGGTCAATGCCACGGCGAGCGAAGAACAGCCGCGGCTGGCCGAGAACGGCTGGCAGAACCAGGTCGCCTCGGTGAAGGTCGCAGCCGGCACCTGGGACTTCTTCACCGATCCGGAGTTCACCGGCGAGACGATGCGGCTTGCGCCCGGCGACTATCCCACCCTGGCGCCGGAATGGAGCAGGAAGGCCGGCTCGTTCATGTGCGTGCAGCCGTAGCGCTCATACCGGAGTCAAGACACCGCCCGCGCCCGCGGGCGGTGCTTTGATTTCCGAACCGGACTCCATGTGGGATTTGTTCTTCTTGCTCTTTTTCTTCATCGCCTTGGAACTCGTGCCGGTGGTCTGGCCGGCGGAAGGCGTGTTCGGATTGCCCTTGGTCGCGGTGTCCATGTTCTGCGCGCCGGACGGGTTGCCGGTGCCTTGCTGCGCACCTTGCTGAGTGCCTTGCGCGTTGACCGCAGTCACGGCGAACACGCCGATCGTGGCCGCAGCGAGGATCGGAAGAAGACGCATGGTGCGGCTCCTCGCGTGTTTACGGACGCCTCGTCACACCCCGCAAGCCAACCGGGGAACCGTCCGCCTGTTCCGCGCGACGAGGAACCAGGCCTGCCCGGCCACGGCGGGTTCCGCGCCATGGCCCGCCTCCAAGCCCGGCGACCGCGGAACGGCACCCGCGGTGCAGCGTTTCTTCGGTCAGGGGCGGCACGCCATTGGAAGGAGCGGCCCCATGAACGAACAGCCGAGCGACCAGCTCACCCCCGACCCCGGGCGCAGGCGCCGCATGGACCGGGACCTGATGGGCTGGGGCTGGCTTCGCGACGCGTGGGAGCGGCGGGACGAAGAGTCCGCCAGCATCTTCGCAGTGCTGATGGCCGGCATTGCGATGCTGTTCATCGCCGGAATTGTCACCGCGTTCATCTCGGCAAAGGACGACGCCGATGAGCGAGCGCAGCAACAAACCGCGGACCGCGCCGCCGCAAGCGCGACCGCCACGGCGAACCCGTCCGGCGCAAGCGCGAACCGGCAGATCGCGCCGGTCACGCAGCCGGAGACGACAGGCTCTGGAAGCGCGGAGCCGAGCAGCACACGACCGATGGTTCACCCGCGCGAGGACGAGCAGAACGAAAATGCGCGATGAGGATTGCGGCAACGCAACACGTGCAGCTTCGCCCGAGAGACGAGTCACGCGCGTCGCGGTTTAGCAAAAGACACACGCGCGACAAAACGAATCATCCACTGCAACGCGTTTCGCAGGAACCAAAACGATTCCGCACGCGTTCGTGGGTTATCTTTGCTTTCAAACACCCGGAGTATCGCTCATGCACTCGAAGCTTCTGATCGGCGGACTGCTCTCGTCCGTCGTGATCGTTTCCGCCTTTGCCCAGTCCAGCCCGGCCCCCTCGCCGTCCGGACCCGGCACGCCGCCCGCGGCGACGCCTGCGCCCGCGAGCAAGCCGGCCGAGACCATGGCGGTCGCGCCGGCCGCGAAGTCCGGCATGTGGCGCGCCTCCAAGCTCGTCGGCCTCAACGTCTACAACGACCAGAACGAGAAGCTCGGCGACATCAGCGAGATCCTGCTCGACAAGGCGGGCAAGGTCGAAGGCGTGGTGGTCGGCGTCGGCGGCTTCCTCGGCATGGGCCAGCGCGACATCAAGGTGGAGATGAGCAAGCTGAAATTCGTCGACGAGCCGGTGAAGACCTCCTCGAACGCGACGACCACCACGTCGACGACCGGCGCGGGCACCAACCGGCCGGCGACGACCACCACGACCACCACCTCGTCGCACGACAAGAAATGGTATCCCGACCACGCGGTGCTGAGCGGCGCCACCAAGGACCAGCTCAAGAGCATGCCGGAGTTCAAGTACAACTGAGCGCGCTGACCCACAGCGGCGCGAAAAAAGCCCCGGCGAGAGCCGGGGCTTTTTTGTTTCGCTGCGGTTCAACCCGTCTGCGGCGTGTCGGCGTCGGCCCTGGACGCCAGCGCGTGCAATTCGGTCAGGGTCGACTGCGCGCTCATGATCAGATTGCGAATCCGGTTGAGATCGGTTTCCGCCTCCGACCGCTGCAGCTCCTCCAGCGCCACGCCCACCATCATCATCACCTGCGCGGGGAAGGCATCTTTCGACTCCATCGGTGCGCTCCGGGGTTGGGTTTGCGCGCGTTTCGCGCCGGGCCATGTCCCCCATATAGTAACGCCGCCGGGGGAGGACCGATGCGGTACGCGGTCGCAATTTTCACGATCGCCGCGATCGCTCCGGCGCAGGGAAAGCCCAAGGAGCGCGCGCCGCGCTTTGCCGACTATCCGGTGGCGAAGCTCGTGCACCTGCGGGTGGCGAAGCCGAAGGTGCCGAAAGACTGGGACGACGACCCGCGGCTGCGGCTGCAGGACACGGTCGGCCACCTCAGCAGCCGGACCAACTTCGCCGGCCGCTATCACCTCGCGGTGGTGGGCTGCGGCTCGACCTGCGTCTGGGGCGCGATCGTCGAGCCGAAGAGCGGCCGGATCGTCCCGCTGCCGAGCGTCTCAAGCTGGTTCGAGACGCATGACAGGTTCGAGGCCATCGACTTCCGTCACAACAGCCGGCTGATCGTCCTGTCCGGCGCGCGCGAGGAGAAGAAGGGCGACATGGGCCGGCATTATTACGTGTTCGAGAACGGGAGGCTTCGGTTTCTGAAGACGATCAAGCAGGAGGCGAATTTCATGGAGCCGAATAGGTCGTCTGGTGCAGACACAGACACACCATCGATATGATATGATCTCAGCGTGACCAAGCTGCTCGAGCAGGCCATTGCCGAGGCCCGCGCGCTGTCCGAATCCGAACAGGATGCGCTTGCCGACGCTCTCTTTGCGCATGTCGTCGGAAGCAACCGCTTCCGGCTCAGCCCCGACCAGGCCGCCGACGTAGCACGCATTCGCGACGACCTGCGCAGCGGTCGGACGCGGCTTGCGACTGACGAGGAAGTTTCCGCTGTCTGGAAAAAGTGCGGGCTTTGAAGTCCGCACACGATCGACGCGACGCTCCACATCGGCGCAATCCATTCCTACATCCACGAACGCAATCCTGTTGCCGCAACGCGGGTGATCTCCCGCGTGCGTACGGCGGCCGAGCAGCTTGGCGAGCATCCGCGCATTGGGCATGCCGGAACGGCGGCAGGCACATTTGAGCGGGTGGTAACCGGGCTACCCTACGTGATTGTGTACGAAGCCCGCGACATCGACGACGAAATCGTCGTGATCGGGATTTATCACGGTGCGCAGTTGCGGCCCGGGCTGCAACAGCCGGATTGATATTGCGTTTTCCCGCTCCACCGCCCTACATGGCGCGCCATGCCCGCGCCTCTCCTCCAGCTCAAAGACATCGCGCTCACCTTCGGCGGCACGCCGCTGCTCACGTCCGCCGAGCTCTCGGTCGCGGCCGGCGAGCGCGTCTGCCTGGTCGGCCGGAACGGCTCCGGCAAATCGACGCTGCTGAAGATCGCCGCGGGCGCGGTCGAGCCGGACGGAGGCTCGGTGTTCGCGCAGCCCGGCGCGTCGGTCCGTTACCTTGCGCAGGAGCCGGACTTCGGCGATGCGCCGACGGTGCTCGCTTATGTCGAGGCGGGCCTGGGTCCGCACGACGGGCCGCATCAGGCGCGGCAGACGCTCGATGCGCTGGGCCTCAGCGGCGACGAGGAGCCGCGGCGGCTCTCGGGCGGCGAGGCGCGGCGCGCGGCGCTGGCGCGGGTGCTGGCGCCCGCTCCCGACATTCTCCTCCTCGACGAGCCGACCAACCATCTCGACCTCACCACCATCGAATGGCTCGAACGCGAGCTGGAGGGCAGCCGCGGCGCGATCGTGATGATCAGCCACGACCGCCGGTTCCTGGCGAACCTGTCGCGCAGCACGGTGTGGCTCGACCGCGGCACGACGCGGCGGATCGAGCGCGGATTCGCCGACTTCGAGGACTGGCGCGACCAGGTGCTGGCCGAGGAGGAGCTCGCGCAGCACAAGCTCGACCGCAAGATCGTCGCCGAGGAGCACTGGCTGCGCTATGGCGTCACCGCGCGGCGAAAGCGCAACGTCAAGCGGCTCGCCAATTTGCAGGCGTTGCGCGAGACGCGGCGCACGCATCGCGGGCCCACCGGCTCGGCCGAGATCGCGGCGAGCGAGGCGGCCCCGTCCGGCGCGCGGGTGATCGAAGCGAAGGGCATCGGCAAAAGCTTCGGCGAGCGCGCGGTGGTGCGGGATTTCTCCACGCGGGTCCTGCGCGGCGACCGGATCGGCGTGGTCGGCCCGAACGGCAGCGGCAAGACCACGCTGGTGAAGCTGCTGACCGGCGCGCTTGCGCCGGACACGGGCACGGTGAAGCTCGGCACGACGGTGCAGATGGCGACCCTCGACCAGCACCGCGACAGCCTGTCGCCGACGACCACCGTGTCCGACGCGCTGACCGGCGGCGGCGGCGACACCGTCGAGGTCGGCGGGCAGCGGCGGCACGTGATCGGCTACATGAAGGACTTTCTGTTCGCGCCCGAACAGGCGCGCACGCCGCTGGAGAAGCTTTCCGGCGGCGAGCGCGGCCGGCTGATGCTGGCGCAGACCTTGGCGAAGCCGTCGAACCTGCTGGTGCTCGACGAGCCCACCAACGACCTCGACCTCGAAACGCTCGACGTGCTGGAGGGCATGATCGGCGAATATTCCGGCACCGTGCTGCTGATCAGCCATGACCGCGATTTTCTCGATCGCCTCGTCAGCAGCGTGATCGTGCCGGAGGGCGACGGCCGCTGGATCGAATATGCCGGCGGCTACACCGACATGCTGGCGCAGCGCGGCGCGGATCTCGCGCGCGAGGCGCCGAAGCCGGTGGCGAAGGCTGCGAAGGAGCCGAAGGTGGCCGTCCCGCCGCCGGAGAAGAGGCGCAAGCTGAGCTTCAACGATAAGCACGCGCTCGCGACGTTGCCGAAGACGATCGCCGATCTGGAGGCCGAAGGCCGCGCGCTGCAAACGAAACTCGGCGACCCGGGGTTCTTCGCGCGCGACCGCGTGGGGTTCGAGAAAGCCACTGCGGCGCTCGGCGCGGTGCAGACGAAGCTTGCGGAAGCGGAAGAACGCTGGCTGGAGCTGGAGATTTTGCGGGAGGAGCTTGGCGGCTAAGGCGTGACCGCTGCGGCATCGGCGGTGCCGTCCCTGCCCGCGAGGGGAGGGTGGCCGCGAAGCGGTCGGGTGGGGAGAAGTCAGCGAGAAGCGGAGACTTCTCCCCACCCCCGCGCCATCGCGCGTCAAAGACGCGCGTAAACGCGCTGACGGCGCGGACCCTCCCCTCGCGGGGAGGGATGAGACCGCCCGCGCTGCTGGCGGCCAATCCAAACGGACACCTACGGCACGCAGGCGGTCGGCAGCTTGGCCGCGTGCTCGGCAATTCCGCCGGGCGTCGTCACCCACACCTTGTCGAATCCCGGATGCTTCACGAGCGCTTCCAGGGCTTGCCGCACCTGCGCGAGCCGGAACGGCTGACCCGTGCAGAACGTGTGCATCGAGATGCCGAACACCAGGGACTGCTTCTGCGAAAGCCGCAGCATTTCCTCGAACTGATCGAGGATCATGCGATGGAAGTCCGTCGCGGGCTGGGCGCGGCTGAGCATCGTCGGCGTATCGTTGATCTCGATCGGGTAAGGCACCGACATGATGCGGCCCGCGCGCGTCTTCATCCAGAACGGCTGATCGTCGGCCGGCCAGTCCATCAGGAACGTGTAGCCGTTCTCCTGCAGCAGGTCGGGCGTCACGGCCGTCTCCGAAATCCACGGGCCCATCCAGCCATAGGGACGCCGCCCGCAGCTCTCGGCCAGCGTCCTGGTCGCGTGCGCGATCATCGCGGCCTCGGTCGCTTCATCCATGTCGGATTGGCGCTCGGAGTTCGTATAGCCGTGGCCGATCACTTCGTCGCCGCGCTGGCGGATGCGCGCGGCGATCTGCGGCATCTCTTCACAGACCGACGCGTTGAGCAGATGGCACATCGGCAGCTTCAATTCGTCCATCACATCGAAGATGCGCCAGATGCCGACGCGCAGGCCGTAGTCACGCCAGCCGAAATTGCGAACATCGGGCTGCGGGCCGAGCGCCGTCGGCGTATGGCCGAGACCTTCGCCAAAGCTGAAATGCTCGACATTGAGCGCGCAATAGAAGGCGATGCGCTTGTTGTCCGGCCACCTGAAGTCCTGCCGCTCGGTGATCGGCGAATAGGCGTAGCGATTGTGTTTCTTCAGCTTCATGACGCGCGAGCCCTGGGCTTGGATGGAGACGACGGCTGCCTCGATCTATGTCGTCTCGATCATGCCGCGCCATGCTCAAGCTGTCATGCCCCGCGAAAGCGGGGCATCCAGTCGCTCCAGTAAACACCCGACAGCGGTTCAAAAACTGGATCGCCCGCTTTCGCGGGCGATGACAGCCGGGGGCGTGATCAGCGGGGGCCCGGTTATGCGTTCCGCATCGCGGCGGCAGCACCCGTGCCGGCGATGCGGCCGAACACGGCGCCCGACATCAGGCCCGAGCCGCCCGGATAGTTGAAGTAGAAGATGCCGCCGACCAGCTCGCCCGCCGCATAGAGGCCGGGGATCGGGTTCATGTCGCTGTCGATCACCTGGCCGGAATCCGGATCGATGCGGACGCCGCCGAAGGTGAAGGAGAGCCCGCAGCCGACCTGATAGGCCTCGAACGGCGGCTGATCGATGGTGTTCGCCCAGTTCGACTTGTTGACGTCGAGGCCCACCGTGCAGCGGCCATCCTTGATGTTCGGGTTGAACTTGACGTCCTTCTTGACCGCCGCGTTGTATTTCTTGATCTCGTCAAGGAACGCCACCGGATCGACGCCCTCGAGCTTGTGGGCGAACTCCTCGATGGTGTTGGCCGAGACCTTCGACACGCGCTTGATGCGGTACTCGTCGCGCAGCATCGGCACGATCTTGCCGTCGAACACCTGCCAGGCGAAGTTGTTCGGCTGGCGCAGCACCACCGCACCGTACTTGGCATAGGTGTAGTTGCGGAAGTCGGCGCCCTCGTCGACGAAGCGCCGGCCGGTGGCGTTGATCAGGATGCCCCAGGGATAGCTGTGCTTCTGGAAGTTGTCGCCGACCGAGAGATCGCCGAACTCGGGGGCGTTGTAGTCCCACTGCACCGCGTGGCCGCCCGACCAGTTGCCGAAGCTCGAAGCACCGATCGCCAGCGCCATGTTGATGCCGTCGCCGGTGTTGTAGGGCGTGCCGCGCACCTTCGCGAGTTCCCAGCCCGGGCCCATGTAGCGGGTGCGCATCTCGGCCGACGACTCGAAGCCGCCGCAGGCGATGATCACCGACTTGCAGGCGATATCCTCGTACTGGCCGTTGGCCTTGACCTTGAGGCCGGTGACCACGCTGCCCTCGGTGATCAGCGAGACGCCGCGCACGCCGTAGCGGATCTCGATGCCGTTCTGCTGGGCGAGCTTCAGATGTTGTTCGATGAGCCCCGGGCCGCCGCCCTTGGATTCGACCGTGAGGCCGCCCCAGAACTTGAACTTGCCGTCGATCAGATAGGCCTGCCGGCCCCAGATCGGGTCGAACTTCATGCCCTTCTTGTGCAGCCAGCGCATCGCCTCGCGCGAACGGCCGACCAGGCGGTCGCACAACTCGCCGTCGGTGCGGTACTGGGTGACGCGGAACATGTCGTCGTAGAACTGGTCGGAGGTGTAGGTGCCGAAGTCGGAGCGGTCGATCTCGTCCTTGGTCAGGTCCGGCATGATCGCCTTGAGATCGTCGACGCCGTCATAGACGCAGCGGAACGCGCCGGCGGTGAAGCGCGAGTTCCCGCCCATCAGCTCCTTGGGCGCGCGCTCGACCATCAGCACCTTGGCGCCGCTCTCGGCCGCGGCCAGCGCCGCGCAGAACGCCGCGTTCCCGGCGCCGACCACCACCACATCCCACTTGCCTGCCACGTTCCTGTCCTCCCAGGCCCGCCGTCCAAAAGGCGGGCGATTTCAGCGCCTAACCGCCAAATCGCGCCGGGACTGTCAAGCGGGCTGATGTGCCGGACGGCAGGCTATTGGGGCTCGGGCTCGACGCGCCGGGCAGGCATGCTCAATCAAGCATTAAGGGGTGCGCCGCGGCGCCTTGTCCGCTTCGCGGCTTGCACGATAATTGCTCCAATTGCCGGGTACTCAGTCCACGAGGCCTTCGTGAATCCACGCCTGACTTGGTTCGTTCTGCTCTTCGGCGCGCTAACCACCCTCTCCTTCCCCGCCTCCGCGCAAGGCTGGCCCGACCGGCCGGTGAAGATCATCGTGCCGTTCGGCGCGGGCGGCTCGGGCGACACGCTGGCCCGCGTGGTGGCCGATCATCTGTCGGCGACCTTCAAGCAGCAGTTCGTGGTCGAGAACCGCACCGGCGCGGGCGGCATGATCGGCGCCCAGGCGATCGCCGCGGCCGCGCCCGACGGCTACACCATCGGCATCACCAACCTGTCGGTGCTGGCGCTGGTGCCGGTGATCAATCCGGCGGCGACCTACCATGCGGTCAACGACTTCACGCACATCGCCTACGTGGCCGGCGCGCCGGTCGCGCTCGCGGCAACGCCGTCGGCCAGCATCAGGACGCTGAAGGAGTTCATCGACACCGCCGGCAAAAGCGCGAAGCCGCTCACCTATGCTTCGTCGGGCGTCGGCTCGGACGGTCACCTGATGGGCGTCGCGATTTCGCTTTCCACCAAGGCGCCGCTGGAGCACGTGCCCTACCGCTCGACCTCGCAGGCGCTGACCGACGTGGTCGCGGGCCATGTGGCACTCTGCACCTTCACCCTGTCGTCGACCGCGCAGTTCCTCCGCGCCGGCCAGCTGGTCGGCGTCGCGGTCACCTCGCCCGTGCGGATGCCGGACCAGCCGGAGCTGCCGACCTTCAAGGAGCTGGGCTATCCCGAGCTCGTCGGCACCACCTGGTTCTCGCTGTCGGGACCGGCCAAGTTTCCCGCAGACGTCGCCGAAAGGCTCAACCGCGAGGTCGCGGCGATCGTCGCGTTGCCCGAGGTGCAGGCGCGGCTGCGGCGCGACGGCTTCATCGCCCAGCCGATGAGCCGCGCCGATTTCACAAAATTCGTCGGCGACGAGGCGGCGCGCTGGAAGCCGCTGGTCGAGAAGGCCGGCCTTACGGGGAAGGGTTGAGGGAGCGCATCATGATCTCGTTTCGTAGAGACTTTCGGATTCTCGGCCGCGCCACCGGCCTGTGTGTCGCCACAGCCGTCGCGCTCGGCGCGATGGCACCGCGAGCCGCCCAGGCACAGGTGCCGAAAACCATCCGCATCGTCGTGCCGTTCCCGGCCGGCGGGCCGACCGACACCACGGCGCGCGTCATTTCCGAGCAGATCGGCAAGCTGCACGGCATCTCGTTCGTGGTCGAGAACCGGCCCGGCGGCGGCTCGGCGATCGCGAGCGAAGCGGTGGCCCGCGCCACGCCCGACGGCGGCACGTTGCTGATCGTCGCCGGCGCGCTCTTGATCAACCCGATCCTGAAGAAGGTGAACTACGACCCGCTGACGAGCTTCGAGCCGATCTGCAAGATGGTGCGGGTGCCGCATTTCATCGTCGTCAACAGGGATTCGCCGCTCAAGAGCTTCGGCGAGTTCATCGCCGCGGCCAAAGCCAAGCCCGGCGAGCTGACCTTTGCGACGGTGGGTCCCGCCACCGGCCCGCACATCGCGTTCGAGGTGCTGAAGCGGCGCACCGGTGCGGACCTCAGGTTCGTGCCGTATCCCGGCACGACACCGTCGATCAACGCGGTGCTGGGCGGCCACGTGGCCGTGGCGATGGGCGACTTCCGCGACGTGATCGGCCAGCTTCAGAGCGGAACGCTGCGCGGGCTCGCCACCACGGCGCCCAAGCGGATCGAGCAGCTTCCCGATATTCCGACCGTCGCCGAACTCGGATATCCGGGCTACGAGGCCGAAAGCTGGTTCGGGCTGGTCGCGCCTGCGGGAACGCCGAAGGACACCATGTCCCAGCTCACGGCGTGGGTGTCGGCAGCGATGCAGGACGCGGAGGTCAGAACCAAGCTCGCCAACACCGGACTGTTCCCGACCGGCGTCTGCGGCGCGGATTTCACCGCGCACCTCAAGCAGCAATATGAGGAGTTCGGCCGGGCGATCCGCGAGGCCAACATCCAGGCGAACTAGATTCGTTGGTTCGCCGCATTTTCTACGGCGAACCGCTGCCACACCCCGGATCAAGTCCGGGGCGGGCTTTCGCCGGAACATGCTCCAGCCGCCACCCGCAAAGCGGCAGCCGCGGCCCGCTGTGACTTTTCGCACATCCGCATCACGGCCCCCGGCCGGGTGTGACCTCACGCACTGTCCCTTTGCGCCGCGCGACGCAACATGGCGGCCATGGTGAACGTTGCGATCAGCGGCCGACACCAATGGATGCTCCGGAGATTTGGAGCGACGCGAATTTTCCGCAGGAGCTTAGTCAGACGACCAAGTGTTGGAACCAACGGCCACCTGCAGGCCAACAATTGAGGTGCACTTCGCGGGCGAGCTGCCAAAGCTCGCCCGCGATTTCCATTTGGGCCTGGCGACGCTGCGGCATGCTCGCGCAGCGCACGGCTGCGACGGCCGATTTCATCGACAATCGCGACGGATTGCGAATAAGCTTTCGGCAGGGTCAACCCGCCGGGCTTGTCTGGAGGATTACGCGCATGCGCGTCGCCGTTGCCGCTTCGACCGGCCTTTTGCTGGCGCTCGCCACCCTGCCCGCCCGGGCGCAGAGCGTCGAGGAGTTCTACAAGGGCAAGACGATCAACCTCGCGATCGGCTTCTCGGTCGGCGGCGGCTACGACCTCTACGCCCGCCACCTCGCCCGGCACATCGGCAGGCACATCCCCGGCAATCCGACGATCCTGCCGCAGAACATGGCGGGCGCGGGAAGCCTTCGCGCAGCGAACTTCATCTATACGGCGGCGCCCAAGGACGGCACCGCGTTCGGCACCTTCGCCCGCACCACCGGCATCAATCCGCTGCTGGAGAGCGGCGCGACCTTCGACGGCACCAAGTTCTCCTGGCTCGGCAGCGTCACCGACGACGTGTCGCTGTGCGTGAGCTGGCACACCACGGCGGTGAAGACCTGGGACGACTTCCTGAAGAAGCCGATCACCTTGGGCGGCCAGGGGCCGAGCTCGGAGCCCGACATCTTCGCCCGCCTGTTCAAGAACGTGTTCGACGCGCCGATCAAGCTCGTGCCGGGCTATCCCGGCACCAACGAGATCACGCTGGCGATGGAGCGCGGCGAGGTCGACGGCCTCTGCGGGCTCTCCTGGAGCACGATCAAGACCCGGCACGCCGGCTGGCTGCGCGACAAGAAGATCAACCTCCTGGTGCAGGCGTCGTTCAAGAAGGTGCCCGAGCTCGGCGACGTGCCGCTGGTCGTCGAGCAGACCAGGGACGCCGAAAAGCTGCAGATCCTGAAGCTGTTCCTCGCGGCGCAGGAGATGGCACGGCCGTTCGCGGCGCCGCCCGGCATTCCGGCCGACCGCAAGGCCGCGCTGGTCGCGGCGTTCGACGCGACCATGAAGGACCCCGAGTACCTCGAGGACGCCAGGAAGCTCAGCATCGACGTCAATCCGGTGAGCGGCAAGGCGCTGGATGCCATGCTGGCCGAGCTCTATGCGACGCCGAAAGAGGTGCTGAAGAAGGCCGGCGAGGCGGTCACCAAATAAAGGAAACCCGCCGCGGCGGCGGGGCGGCCATAGGTGATGGAGGCGTGGCCAGGCACGCCCCCGGTGCGGCCACGGTCCTCGATGTCATACGGCCGGCCCTGCTGCGGCGCGGGTTGCGCGACGGCCGGCACCAAGCACGTCAAGGCAGCGGGAAGCAGCAGTGCGGACCGCATGGACACCCGACAAACACCGAACGGCCCTGTGCAGCCGCACGTGCACGGGCCGAGCAGCGGTATCTTTCATTCGAACCGAGGCCGGGGCAATCGACGTGTCGGAAGAGCGCTAATGCAGGCGCGGCGGGTGTTGCGACGTCGCCGTTCCCCTATACTTGATTCACCGGGCTTGCCGGACCTTCCTCCTTCGTGGCCACGCCAGTGGCGCACGACACTGCGGATTTCCTGGAAATGCCTCCCATCATCGGCTCCCGCATCACCCGCCTGGAAGACGAGCCGCTGCTGCGGGGCAAGGGCCGCTTCGTCGACGACATCACAGTCCCTGGCACCTGGCACGCGGCCTTCGTGCGGAGCCCGCACCCGCACGCGCTGATCAAGGGTGTCGACAAGGACGCGGCGCTGGCGGTGCCCGGCGTGCATGCGGTGCTGACGCTCGACGACCTGGCCGCCGTGATGGTCCACCGCCGCATGCTGCGGCATTCCAACTCGGGCATGCCGCTCGACAAGTGCTGGGCCTATGCGCTGGCCCCGGGCGAAACGAGCTATGTCGGCGAGCCGGTGGCGATCGTCGTGGCCGACGACCGCTACCTCGCCGAGGACGCCGCGGCGCAGGTGTCGGTGGACTACGAGCCCCTGCCCTTCACGGCCGACGTGCGGAGCGCGAAGGCCGGCGCGCCGGTGCGGCGCGAGCTCGGCGCAAACGTCATCACCACCTACAAGGTCGAGTTCGGCGACGTGAACGCGGCCTTTGCCAAGGCCGTGCACGTGTTCAAGCAGGAGCTGTGGCAGCACCGCGGCGGCGCGCATTCGATCGAGGCGCGCGGGATCCTGGCCGAGGTTCGCGCCGCCGACGGCGGCGTCACCGTGCACGCCTCGACGCAGAAGGCGCATGACCTGTCGCAGTCGCTGACCGCGCTGATGGATTTCGATGACGGCCTGCGCGTGGTCGCCCCCGACATCGGCGGCGGCTTCGGCGCCAAGCTCTGCGTCTATTCCGAGGACGTGGCGGTGGTCGCGGCAGCGAAGCTCCTCGGCCGCTCGATCAAATGGACCGAGGACCGGCGCGAGTACTTCACCAATGCGGTGCACGAGCGCGACCAGTACTGGCAGCTCGAGATCGCGGTCGACGCTGAGGCCAAGGTGCTCGGCATCCGCGGCAAGCTCCTGCACGACACCGGCGCCTACACGCTGCAGGACCCGAACATTCCCTACAATTCCACCTCGACCATGAGCGGTCCCTATGTGGTGCCCGGGCTCTCGGTCGAGGTAACCATCGCCATGACCAACAAGACGCCGGTGTCGTCGGTGCGCGGTGCGGGCTACCCGCAGGCGGCGTTCGCGATGGAACGGCTGCTCGACCTCGTGGCGCGCGAGATGAAGCTCGACCGCGCCGAGGTGCGGCGGCGCAACCTCATCCCCGCGAGCAAGATGCCCTACCGCAAACCGCTGAAGGCGCGCTCCGGCGCGGCGATGGAATACGACAGCGGCGACTATCCGGCCTGCCAGGCGGAAACGCTGAAGGCGGTCGGCTGGGACGATTTTGTAAAGCGCCAGAGCGAGGCGCGCGCCAGAGGCCGCTATCTCGGCATGGGGCTGGCGCACGGCGTGAAAGGCTCGGGCCGCGGGCCGTTCGAGTCGGGGCTGGTTCGGATTTCGCGGACCGGCAAGGTCACGGTGTTCACCGGCGCCTCGGCGATGGGACAGGGGCTCGGCACGGCGCTGGCGCAGATCACCGCGGACCAGCTCGGCATCGACGTGTCGACGGTGAAGGTCGTGGCCGGCGACACGTCGGGCGTGTCACTCGGCCTCGGCGGCTTCGCGAGCCGCCAGACCGTCACCGCGGGATCGTCGGTGCATCTCGCGGCGAAGGCTGTTGCGGAGAAGGCGAAGAAAGTCGCCTCGCACGTGCTGGAGGCCGACGAGAACGATCTGGAGCTGAAAGACGGCGAGGTGCGCGTCGCCGGCGCGCCGCAACTCAACGTCAAGCTTTCCGAGATCGCGCGCATCCTGCAGGGCGCGCCGGGCTACGGCTTTCCCGCAGGCGTCGATCCGGGGCTCGAGGCCAACGTCAACCACCGCACCGACTCGCTCGCCTATGCCAACGGCTGCCACGCCTGCGAGGTCGAGGTCGATACCGAGACCGGCGAGGTGAAAATCCTGCGCTACGTCGCGATGCAGGACTCCGGCATCCTGATCAATCCGATGATGGTCGAGGGCCAGATCCACGGCGGCGTGGCGCACGGCATCGGCAACGCGCTCTACGAGTGGATGGGCTACGACGATGCCGGCCAGCCGGTGACGACCACGTTCGCGGACTATCTGCTGCCGACCGCGACCGAAGTACCGATGCTCGACACGCTCTACAAGGAGACGCGCTCGCCGCTCAATCCGCTCGGCGTCAAGGGCGTCGGCGAGGCCGGCACCATCCCGTGCGCGGCGGCGCTGATCTCGGCTGTCGAGGACGCGCTGACGCCGTTTCGCGTCCGCATCGGCCAGGTGCCGCTGTCGCCGTCGACGATCGTCGCGATGATCCGGAACGGCAAGACGGCGCGATGATCGATCGCGCGCGAAGCTGAAACGATGGTGCTCTAATGTTCCGGCGGCGAGCCGAAATACGGCGAGCCCACCAGCACGCAAATCCAGATCACGATCAGGGTCGCCAATGCGACCACAAGCACGGACACTCCGCTCAGCATCATGTCGCCCTCCCTTGCCGGCCCGTCCTCTGCGGGGCGAATCCGGTTCAATACCCTAGCATAGTTCTAATCGATCACCTCGTCAGCCAGCTCGCGCAGTCCCGGTGGCACCGTCAGGCCGAGCGCCTTCGCGGTTTTCAGGTTGATGGCGGTGGTGAATTTCGCCGGCGTCTGCACCGGCAGATCGGCGGGCTTCTCGCCCTTGAGGATGCGATCGACATAGTCGGCCGCAAGCCGGTACTGCGCCTTGAGGTCGGGCCCGTGCGAGATGAGCCCGCCGGCCTTCACGAACTGCCGGTCCGAATAGATCGCCGGCAGCTTGAAGCGCGCCGCAAGCCGGACGATGACGCTGCGTTCGCGGGACGACAGTCCCGGCATGCCGATGATCAGCCCGCCGTTGGGCGAGCGGGAAAATCCGGCAATGGCGCGCTCCAGGTCGCGGAAGTTCTTGGCGTCGACGCCGAACGCCTCCATGCCGACGGCCGGCGTCACCGTCTGGATGGCGGCGACCTGGCTCTCGTTGGACCGCGCGTCCGGATCGTGCAGGATCGCCGCGCGCATGACATTCGGCGCGATCCGCTTGAGCAGTTCGGGCCATTGCGTGCTGGCGCCGAACTCAGACTGACGGACGCCGGTGATGTCACCGCCCGGCCGGTCGAGCGCGGCGACGAGGCCCGCGCCGACCGGATCGACCACATTGACGAACACCACCGGGATGCCGCCGCCGGCCGCCTGCAACGCCTTGGCGGTTTCGCCGTCGCTTGCAACAATCACCTCGGGCGCAAGCTCGACCAGCTCGGCGGCAGATCGCCGGACGCGGCGGTCGCTGTCGCCGGACCAGCGCCCGTCGATCCGCAGGTTCTGTCCCTCGTTCCAGCCGTTCGCCTTGAGCCCCTGCTCCAGCGCATCGAGGTGCGCGGCCGCCTGCCGATCGCGCCGGCTCGCGTTCATGAGCACGCCGATGCGGCGAACGCGCTCCGCTGGCAGCGGAACGTCAGACCCGGGCGCGGGCGCCGGCTGGTCCTGCGGCGGCAGGCCTTGCGGTTGGTCTTGCGACCCGGTGGCGTCCTGCGCACGCGCCGTCAACCATCCGGCGAGCGGCACCGCTGCCGCGCTTCCCACGAGCGATATGAAATCGCGCCGCCGCATTCGACCGGCCTAACGCACGAACGTGAAATCGGTTCGACGCCCTGAAGAATATATTGCGACGCAGCGCGCTATTCGGCCTTGATCTTGGCCTCGCGCACGACGCGGCCCCATTTTTCGAGCTCGCGCTCCATGTAGGCATTGAATTCGGCCGGCGTGAACTTCACGACCACGGCACCGTCGGCGTCGAGCTTGCTCTTGAAGTCCGCACTGTCCTGGATCGCCGCGATTTCCTTGCTCAGGCGGGCGACGATCGCGGGCGGCGTGCCGGCCGGCGCGGCGATGCCGATCCAGTTGCCCGCCTCGTAGCCCGTGACGCCCTGCTCGTCGAACGTCGGCACGTCGGGCATGATGGCGCTGCGGGTCTTGCCGCTGACGCCGAGCATGCGGAGCTTGCCGGAGCGCACATGCGGCGACAGCGTCGCAATGGTGGCTATGATCGCCTTGGTGTGTCCGCCGGCGACGTCGATGATCGCGGGCCCCGCACCGCGGAACGGCACGTGCACGAGATCGATGCCGGCGGTGAGCTTGAACAGCTCCATGCCGAGATGCAGCGAGCCGCCCACGCCGCCGGAGCCATACTGGATGTCGCCGGGCTTGGATTTGGCGAGCGCGACGAACTCCTTGACCGACCTGGCCGGCAGCTCCGGGTTGACCGCGAGCGCGTTCGGGCTCGATGCGAACAGCGAAACCGGCGCAAACGCCTTCAGCGAGTCGTAGGGCAGCTTGTAGAGCGCCGGGTTGACCGCGTGCGCGATCGAGACGATCAGCAGCGTGTAGCCGTCGGCCGGCGCCTTCGCCACCAGCTCGGAGCCGACGATGCCGCCGGCACCGGTCTTGTTCTCGACCACGAACTGCTTGCCGAGCCGCTCGCTGAGCTGCTGGCTGACGACACGCGCCAGGATGTCGTTGAGCCCACCCGGCGCGAACGGCACGATCACCCGCACCGGCTTGTTCGGGTAGTCATCCTGGGCGGCCACGGGCGCGATCAGCGCCAGGCACGCACCGATGGCCATCAGCAATCGCGAGATTGTTCTTGTCATCGCCCGTCCTCCCGGCGTTCGCGCCGCGGCGCGTTGGCCGGCAGCATGCGCCACGACAGCCGGCAACTCAACGTGCAGCGTGCCGCGCATGCATGCGGTCGGGACGATCACTCCGCCTTGACCTTGGCGTCCCGGACCACGCGGCCCCATTTGGCGAGCTCGGCGTCGATATAGGCGCCGAATTCGGCCGCGGTCATCTTCTCGGCGGTCGCGCCGCGGTTCTCGAACTGCTTCTGCACCTCGGGCAGGTCGAGGATCGCGGTGATTTCCTTCTGCAGCTTCTCGATGATCGATCGGGGCGTGCCGGCGGGCACGGCGAAGCCGATCCAGTTGCCCGCCTCGTATTGCGGGAAGCCGGCTTCGATGAAGGTCGGCACCTCCGGCACCGACGGCAGACGCGCCTTGGAGCTGATGCCGAGCCCCTTGAGCTTGCCCGAGCGCACGTGCGGCGACAGCGTCGAGGTCGAGCTCATCACCGCCTTGGTGTTGCCGGCGACCACGTCGATCGCCGCAGGTCCTGCGCCGCGGAACGGCACGTGCAGCATCTCGATCCCGGCCTGCATCCGGAACAGCTCCATACCGAGATGCAACGAGCCGCCGACGCCCGCCGACGCATACTGGACGTCGCCGGGCTTCGATTTGGCGAGCGCGATGAACTCGCGGAGCGTGTTGGCAGGAAGCGACGGATGCACCGCGAGCGTGTTCGGGCTCGACAGCAGCATCGCCACCGGCTCGAACGCCTTCCGCAGGTCGTAGGTCAGGCTGTAGAGCGCCGGGTGCACCGCATTGGCGACCGAGATCACCGCGATGGTGTACCCGTCGGGCGCGGCGCGCGAGGCGTATTCGGTGCCCACCATGCCGCCCGCGCCGGGCTTGAACTCCATCAGAAACTGCTTGCCGAGCCGCTCGCTCAACTGGGTGGCGACGATCCGCGCCCCGGTCTCGTTGATGCCACCCGGATCGAACGGAATGACGACCCGGACCGGCCGCGACGGATAATCGTCGGTGGCGGCGGCGGGAGCCGCGAGTGCGGCGACAAGGCTTGCAACGGCCAGCAGCGTACGCATGGTGGTCATGCCCCTCTCCTGCGTCTCCCGGCTGTCCGAGCATGCGCGGTTGCGGACGGAATTTCAACACGCCCAAAATCCGTGCATCAAGATCCGTGCATCAGGATCCGTCCATCAGGATCCGTGCACCAGGGCTGCATGCGGGCCGCGCAAGGCGCAATGGGCCCCCGCTCACCGCCATGCTAGGTTTGCCAAGGCGGGCGCTGCGGGACGGATGAGGAGGCCGGCGATGAACCTCGACTTTTCGGTTTACACCTGGGTGCACGTGATCATCAGCCTGGTCGGCATTGTCACCGGCTTCGTGGTGATCAAGGGGATGCTGGCCTCGCAGCGGATGAACGACTGGACCGCCGTGTTCCTCGCCACGACCGCGCTGACCAGCATCACCGGGTTCGGGTTTCCATTCGAGAAAATCCTGCCCTCGCACATCTTCGGTGTCATCTCGCTGGTGGTGCTGCTGATCGCGATCCTGGCCCGCTACGCCTTCGGGCTCGAGGGCCGCTGGCGCAGCGCCTATGTGGTGACCGCGCTGATCGCGCAATGGCTCAACGTGTTCGTGCTGGTGGTGCAGCTCTTCAGCAAGGTGAAGGCGCTCCAGCCGCTGGCGCCGACCCAGTCGGAGCCGCCGTTCCTCATCGCCCAGACCGTGGTGATGCTCCTGTTCATTTTCATCGGCATCGCCGCACTGCGGCGTTTTCACCCGGCCCCCGAATAACCCGGTCTCAGGCCACGCTCCCGCTTGCCGGGCATACCCGGCACGACGCATTCTGTCGCAAAACTGTCGCCCGGGCACCGTAGAGGGCACCGTTGCAACGGATTGCCAAGGCGGCCTTTTGGCAGGAGAGGCAAATGCTGCATTCGATCAAACGGCTCATCCTTGGCGTGGCCGCGCTGACCTTCGCCGGGACCGGGTCGGCCCTGGCGCAGGCCGATTGCCCGCGCGGCGATCTCGACAAGGCCTATTGCGATAGAAACGGCGACCTCGTCGCCGACGCGCCGACCGACCCGAAGCAACTGGTCAACCCATCGACACTGATCTTCGCCTATACGCCGGTCGAAGACCCCTCGCTCTATTCCAAGGTGTGGGACGGCTTTCTGCGGCACGCCGAGAAGGTGACCGGCAAGAGGGTGGTGTTTTTCCCGGTGCAATCGAACGCCGCCGAGATCGAGGCCATGCGGTCCGGCCGTCTGCATATCGCCGGCGTCAGCACCGGCCCCACGCCGATTGCCGTGAACTGCGCCGGCTACGTGCCGTTCGCGATCATGGGCACGCAGGGCGGCACGTTCGGCTACGAGATGGAAATCATCGTGCCGGCCGACAGCCCGATCAAGACGCCGGCCGATCTCAAGGGCAAGAAGGTGGCGTTCACCGCGCCGACTTCCAACTCGGGCTTCAAGGCGCCGTCGGCCATTCTCGACGCGGAGTTCAACCTGAAGGCCGAGCGCGATTTCACACCGGTGTTCTCCGGCAAGCACGACAACTCGGTGCTGGGCGTCGCCAACAAGGACTATGACGCGGCGGCGATCGCCAACGAGGTGATGTTCCGCATGTTCGAGCGCAAGGTGGTCGACAAGGCGAAGATCCGGACGATCTACAAGTCCGAGACCTTCCCCACCACCAGCTACGGCTTGGCGTACAATCTCGACCCGGCGCTCGCCGCCAAGATCAAGGAGGCGTTCTTCACCTTCCCGTGGGAAGGCTCGGCACTGAAGGCCGAGTTCAAGACCGAAGACCGCTTCGTGCCGATCACCTACCAGAAGAACTGGGGCGTGGTCCGCAAGGTCGATGCGGCGATGGGTGTGAAATACACCTGCAAATAGGCTCGATCTCGACAGGAGTGAGACGCATGGTTCGGAACCGATTGCTGACGCTCATTGCGGCATTGGCGGGCTCAGTGGCCTGGGCGGGAGGCGCGATCGCGCAGGACTGCCCGCGCGGCGATCTCGACAAGGCCTACTGCGACAGGAACGGCGATCTCGTCGCGGACCTTCCGGCCGATCCGAAGCAGATCGTCAATCCTTCGGTGCTGATCTTCGCCTACACGCCGACCGAAGACCCGGCGGTCTACCAGAAGGCCTGGGACCCCTTCATCAAGCACATGGAGAAGGTCACCGGGAAGCGCGTGGTATTCTTCCCGGTGCAATCGAACGCCGCGCAATACGAGGCGATGCGGTCCGGCCGCCTGCACGTGGCCGGCGTCAACGCCGGCGGCAATGCCACGGCCGTCAACTGCGCGGGCTTCGTGCCGTTCACGATGATGGCGGCGAAGGACGGAAGCTTCGGCTACGAGATGGAAATCATCGTGCCGGCCGACAGCCCGATCAAGGTGCCGGCCGATCTCAAGGGCCACAAGATCGCCTTCACCGACGCGACCTCGAACTCCGGCTTCAAGGCACCGTCGGCAATCCTCAAGGCCGACTTCAACCTCGAAGCCAAGCGCGACTTCGAGCCGGTGTTCTCCGGCAAGCACGACAACTCGATCCTCGGCGTGGTCAACAAGGACTACGAGGCGGCGGCGGTCGCCAATTCCGTGCTCAACCGGATGCTGGACCGCAAGGTGTTCGACAAGGCGAAAATCCGCTCGATCTACAAGTCGGAGACATTCCCGACCACGGGCTACGGCCACGTCTACAACCTCGATCCCAAGCTGGTCGAAAAGGTCAAGGAAGCCTTCTTCACCTTCCCGTGGGAGGGCTCGGCCCTCAAGCACGAGTTCCAGAAGGAGGACAAGTTCGTCCCCATCGAATACAAAAAGGACTGGGCGGTTCTCCGCAAGATCGACGCGGCCACCGGCGTCAAATACACTTGCAAGTGACGGGGCCGACCTAGAAAGGCAGCCTCGCAGGCGGCCGCGAATTTCGGCCGCGCGGGGGGCCACTGCATGCTTCGGATCAAGGGTCTGGTGAAGCGCTACCGGACCGGCGACCTGGCCCTGAAAGGGATCGACCTCGATGTGCCCGATGGCCAGGTGATGGCGCTGATCGGGCCATCCGGCGCGGGCAAATCAACGGTCATTCGCTGCATCAACCGGCTGGTCGAGCCGACTTCTGGCAGCATCACCCTCAACGACACGGAACTGACCCGGCTCGGCAGCAGCGAGTTGCGACGCGCGCGGCGGCGCATGGGCATGATTTTCCAGGAATACGCGCTGGTCGAGCGATTGAGCGTGATGGAGAACGTGCTGAGCGGCCGGCTCGGCTATGTCGGCTTCTGGCAGAGCTGGTTCCGGAAATTTCCGCAAGCGGATGTCGACGAGGCCTTCCGGCTGCTCGCGCGCGTCGGCCTCGATCACATGGCCGACAAGCGCGCCGACGAGCTGTCCGGCGGCCAGCGCCAGCGCGTCGGCATCTGCCGGGCGCTCATCCAGAATCCCGAATTGCTGCTGGTCGACGAGCCGACCGCGTCGCTCGATCCAAAAACCTCGCGGCAGATCATGCGGCTGATCAAGGAATTGTGCGAGGAGCGCAAGCTTTCGGCGATCATCAACATCCACGACGTGATGCTGGCGCAGATGTTCGCCGAGCGGATCGTCGGCCTGCAGCTTGGCGCGATCGTCTATGACGGGCCGCCTGAAGGTCTGACCGCCGATGTGCTGACCCGGATCTACGGCGAGGAGGACTGGTCGGCGACGATCCGCAAGGTCGACGAGGACGCCGATGCGGCGGAAGACACCCCGGCCGCTGTCATTGAAGCGGTCCAACCGCACCGCGATCGGATGGCCGGGCTGACGTGATGGTGGTCTCGGTCGCAGATCGGCTCGCAGAACTCTGGCGCCTGCGTCTCGTGCCCTCTCCCCTTGTGGGCTACGAGATTCACACATTTCGGAGTCTCCAGCCATGCTTGATGGCGTGGAACTGAGTAAGGCCTCTGACCATGA
>JAIESI010000190.1 GCA_019746135.1 Xanthobacteraceae bacterium | reverse complement strand
GCCACAACACAGCCGATTCGACTCCTTAAATCTCTTCGCCGCAGATGGAGTCAAAACTTCCGCTCGGCTGTACTAGCTTTTTTGGTTTGGTCGCATTTTCTGCGGCGAACCGCTTCACACTTCGCCGGACAATGCTCTAGCCGTGTACTCATAAACCGACCAATGTCCGCTTTCCCCAATCGTGACCACAGAGCAGACATGGCGTGACGTCCGAAAGGTGCCAGGAGGGGATACGTGGTTGGAAGTCACGGCCGTTTCGTCTGGTACGAACTGATCACGACCGACGTGGCGGCGGCCAAGGCCTTCTACACCAAGGTCATCGGCTGGGGCGCGTGGGACGCGCCGCCCCCCGGGAGCCCCTATACCTTTTTCACCGTTGGAGGTGACACGGTCGGCGGGCTGATCGAGCTGACCGAAGACGAAAGGACAAAGAACATACAGCCGAGCTGGCTCGGCTATGTCGGCGTCAACGACGTGGACGACGCCGCCCACCGGATCAAGCGCCTGGGTGGGGCCGTGCACGTCCCGCCGACGAACATTGCGGACATCAGCCGCTTTTCCGTGTTTTCCGACCCGCAAGCCGCGCGACTCGCGCTGCTCAAGTGGCTGAATCCAGGCCCGGAGCGGGCTGTCGATCCGGGCGCACCGGGCCGCATCGGCTGGCACGAACTGCTCGCCGCCGACCGGGAAACGGCGTTGGCCTTCTACACCGAGCTGTTTGGCTGGCAAAAGGCGGACTCCGACACGGATGCGACGGGTACGTATCAGCTGTTCTCGGCCGCCGGCGACATCATCGGCGGCATGTTGACCAAGCCCCAGGCGATACCGGCGCCCTTGTGGCTGTATTATTTCAACGTCAGCGATATCGATGCGGCGGCGCAACGCGTGAGGACCGAGGGCGGACAGATTCTCGCCGGGCCGGTCGAGATACCGGGCGGCAGCTGGATCGTGCTGTGCATCGACAGTCAGGGCGCCAAGTTCGCGCTGGAGGGAACGCGCGGCCGCAAGCCGGTCGGATACTTCAAGCGCACCGCATCGCCGTCAAAGCCGGAACAGCGATGGTCCTGGTAGAGCCGCGAGCCTGGATCAAGTTTCGGGGCAGGCCTTTTCGGGATCATACTCCAGCCAGAGCATGATGATTTCTGGTCGATCCGTCCCCTCCGCTGTCATCGCCCGCGCAGGCGGGCGATCCAGTTGGATGCCCCGCCTTCGCGGGGCATGACAATCGAGGGTGTGCGACTCAACCTGAACGCATCCTGCTTTAGTCGGCGGTCGCTGGTGTCGTGCCGCGACCCAGCGCGAACTGCCCGACCGCGCCCTCGACGTGGAGGTCGATGCCGGTCATTTTCGCAAACAGGTCGATATTGGTGCTGCCGATCGCGCAGCCGCCGAGACCCATCTCGGTCGCGACCAGGTAGAACGTCTGGGTCAACACGCCGACGTCTTTCAAAATCAAGGCATACGCGAGCGAGCTGTACTTCCATGAAACCCGGCCGAAGCGCGCCGCGATCGTCATCAGGACTTGCGGCACCGCCGGGGCGCCCATCGCGATTTGGGCGCCCATCAACAGCGCTTCGAACTCGTGCATGCGGGTGCCGATCGGCATCAACGCGTGTCCACCGGCGTCGTAGTGGTAGAAGCCGCGGGCCAGTCCTTCGCATCGGTCGACGGCGAGATAGAGCTCGAGCTCGTAGCTCGCACCTGCCGACGGATAGGGCCTCGCGGCGTAAGCCTCCGGCTGCCCGGCGCCGCCGAGGCGATCGCCATTTTTCGCACCCGGCAGAACGCGCGCCGTACCGTCGAGAAACCGTGAAAGCTCGGCGAGCGTGATTGGTTTCTGAAAATCGAAGCTGCGGGTCGAGCGACGTTCGCGCAGCAGGCTTGCGAGCGGCGAAATCGCCCTCGAGTGCACGCCCGAAGACTTGTGCAGATCAGACTTGTGCAGATCAGGCTTGCGCAGATCAGACTTGCGCAGATCAGACTTGCGCAGATCGATCTTCTTTCCGGGCCAGCGCGGCCGAACCGCCGGCGGCGGAGGCATCATGCCCGAATGCAGATAGAGCCCGCCCAGCGGGTTGGCATGCCGGCCCTCGGTGCTGCGGGCGTGAAACAGCAGGTCGTGAAAATCCCAGAGAAGCAGGCTGCGGTCGTCCTCGGCCGGCTGCAACCTGTTGCTGCCAGGCGCCCTGATGCGGAAGAGAATCTGGCAATCCACCAGCAGGGCGAGCAGCTCAACTCCCGGAAAACCATCATCGCGACGGAGCTGCCGGAGCTGGCACGGCGTCGACAGCGTGGCGATGGTGGCAGCGATCTTAGGCTCGCAAATCCGGAACAGCGCGCCGGCGCGCGGCGACTCCAGCACGAGCTCGCTGCCGCGCCGCCGCATATAGGCAAATCGCGACAGGACAAGAACGTCGGCGTTGCCGAGCGGCGGCGTTGCCGGCCAATAGTCGCCCACCTGCGGCTCGATGACGACCTGGTCCCGGTCGCTTCCCGGTAAAGCGATGCGATACTCCAGGAGACCGTGCCGGGCCAACCGCCGAACAATCCGGTCGATCTCCTTGTCGGTGATCCGGACGCCGGATGAAAACGCGGCGAACGGCAGTCCCACCCGCAGCTTTTGCGCGCGATCCACGACGGAGGCGCGGAACGCTCCGAGGTCGACCGAATAGTGGCCTGAGCGGGCAAACACCCTTCCGCCTGGGTGCGTTTCGAGCGTGACATGGCCATTCAGCCTGGCCGAAATCGCCGACCGCGGAGCCCGTCTTCGCTTCTTCATGTCGCGTTCATGTCGCGCGCGCAGGCGTGAATCGGATTCAGGTGTGCGGATGAAGCGGATTGAGCTCGCTTTCCGGCAAGGGCCGGTCCAACCATCCAAGCTTGACCGGAACATCGTAGAGGCGCCCCGGCGCGAAGCGACGATAGAAATGCCTCATCCCCGGAACGATCACCCTGGCGACCGGAACGTCGATATCGGGACGGGTCTGATCGAGGACGAGAAAATCGAGGCCTGCTCGCGCGGCGGCTTGCATGCAGGCCGCCACCTGTTCGCTCGGATCGAGACGGCCGAATTTCGAGTCGGAATTGTATTGGGCTGCAGGTTGGCCGTTCGGAGTGAGATACGGATGGTCCTCGAGCCGCAGCGGCGTGTCGTCATCGCGGCGCGGTTTACCGGCGGCCGCGCCACCCATCAGTCCGATCGACAGGAACTGATTGAGCTCGGTGAGCGCACGCAGGAGCGCAATTCGTGGATCGAAATGCGCGCCGGAACCGAATTCGACATTGTCCCGTCCGTCGCTCACCCAGTGCGCCAATGCCACGAAGGTTGGAATTCCGAGATCGCTGGTGATGTCGACCACCCAGAGCCGGCGTCCGGTTTCGGCGAGCTGCGATTGCAGATCGCGGACATAAGGATCGTCGAAATGAGCGATATCCAGCTGCGCCCGCTGCAGGCGATTGTACCACCAGATCGCATAGGAATCGCGTTCCACCAGCTCGAGAAAACCCTGGACGATGGCCTCGGCGAGCGTGTTGCCGGCCGCGCAGCCGTTGGAGTCGGCGTTGATCTGACCGGGACCCGGATGAAAAAAATACAAGAGGCTGGTCGGGAGATACTTGAAACGCCGGCCATGCAGCGACCAGACCGGCGACCATTCGATCTCGGCCGAACGGTCGAAGGGCTCCGGCACCGATCGAACCTCGAACGGATTGATCACTGCGGCCGCGGCCTGCTTTTGATATTGCGCCTCGCTGAACAGCAGGACGTCGTTGGGAACAATGGCGTCACCGGACGGAAAGTCCGCAAATCGCCTGGTCACTCTGATTTCGTCGCCCTGAAAAATCCCGGAATAGCGCTCGATCGCCTCCATCAGCGCGCTGGCTTCTCCCTGCTCCGCCGTGCTGCCCTTGCCGAAGCTGCCGCCCTGCAGCCCTGCCCTGAGCTCGTCGACGGTCCGGGCCGGTGCAGAAAAATTATGCATCGCCTGATAGTTGGTGTTCAGAGGCAGGTCGGCTTCGACCCGCTCGAGCCGCGACACCACGCCCGTGAGCGGGCTGACATGCCGGCGAAACCGGGCGACCGTCGCTCGCGGCGTGACGGTCCGGTACCCGCCGCTCGTCAGCACCAGCCTGCCGCCAGGCTCTAGCTTGATCGGCACCGGCGCGCGACGCGGGTCCTGCAGGCTTTTGCGACCGCAACTCGGGCACTGCGGACGGCGCGCGACGTGATGCTTGACGATGGTCGCGCCCAGCAGATCGAGGCTGATGACGTGATCGCTCAATTCCGTTCGAAAGCCCGTGGCGATCGCTTTGGCGATTTCGACGGCTGCGAGCTGGATGCCGCCCTGTCCCAGCGTGCACCGGGCGAGCGGCGAAACCGCGATGCAGCGGGCTTCGCGGTTCAGCATCCCCTTGATCTCCCGGTTTCGACGCATGCGATCCGCGAGGCACCTCCAACAGGCGCTCTTGCCGGGGGTGAGCACCGGCCCCACCAGGGGAAAAATGCCGGAGGGCTGGACCAGCAGCCACGACGTACGATCCGAGAGATGCCGCTGGTTGAGCTCAACCAGGCGCTTATCGAGATAGTCGCCCACCAGGGTGACCGTCAGGTCGGGCGAGCGCGTGCCGACGCGAACGCCCAGCGCGGCCAGGGCGATGCGCAGCTCCTTGGCACCCTCCACATCAGTCGATCGGATGTTCACGCGGCAGTTCTGGAGATTCCGCCGCGCGGTCTCCGGCGCGAGGCCGAGGCTCGCCCAATAGGCGGCCACGGTGTCCGCTGAAGCGCGCGATGCCGGCAGCACATAGCGCCGGTCGAGCAGCCGTTTCAGCGCCTCGCGGATCCTGGCGGCCGGAAACGGCGGGTCCAGCGAACGGACCAGCTCGCGCATGCTCTTGCCATCGGCTCCGATCGCAGACGCGAGCGCAAAATAAAGCTCGCCGTGAAGAAAGAACTTGCGGTCCTCGGAATAGAGGCACACGGCGTCAGGTGGCAGCAAGTAGACGGTGAAATTTGGTGCGAACCGCAGGACGCCTTGGCGGCTACGCGACACAGGACCGTTCCGGTGATTGCGCGTCATGAGATCAGCGTAAGCGTCCGCGCCGCGATCGCAATCGATCCGGACAACAGCTCATTCGCCGCAGCGGATCGACCCCGATCACAGCCGGCCATGACAACCTGTGCCTTGCAACCCACGGACCACTCGAGCTCAAGCCAAGGCAAGCTCCGGCGTGCCGCGCGGCCTTTACCAGCAGACGTTGACCCAGGCCCAGCCGTTCCAGCGCGTGCAGCCGCCTCCGCAACTGCAGCCACAGCGAGCGCAACCAACAACGCCGACACCCCATCCGCATCTGCACCGAGCTACGGCGCAGCCGCCGCATCGGCCGCATCGAGCTATGGCGCATCCGCCGCATCGGCCGCACCGAGCCACGGCACATCCGCGACAACCCCGGCAGCCACCGCATCGGGCCGCTACTTTTTCGTCGGTCAGACGAAGGTCATTTTCCCGGTCGAACACATAGAACGTCCCGAGGCTGACGTCGGAGATTTCCTCTTCGTCGAGAATGATGAGGGAGAGCGGATCATCGCGCTGCGGCGGTACATCCGCCGTGGGCGTAGCGGCCGAGGAGCCGCCCACCATCGCCAGTGACGCTCCAGCGGCACCCAACAGTGGCAGGGACCGCCGAGGATTTCGCTTTGAATTTGATTTTGCGCGCGCCATAGCAGAATCCTCCTATGCCTGCGAGCAGCGCCATCTTCGTGCCCGCCACGCGGGCATTCAAGTTAAAAGTAATCCACGAAGGGTATGGGGCCGGTGTTCCATTCCCGCGTCACTTGGCACTGCGCAAGCGCGTGCCCGGTGTGACAACGGAACAATGTCTTGGCCTCAGGGTAATCGAGTACCTTCTTGTCCCCGCGCCCTTCGCGGCACTTGCATCCCAGCCTGCGCCACAGTGGCGGCTTCGCCGTTGCAGTCCGAGATCAGTCGTGCGCGACAAAACTCAATGTGAGCATAACTGGTCCGCTCTTGCGGCGGCTGGCGACGAACGACCTTGCTTTCGTTCAGCTTGCGTCGATCGGCGCGTTCATGAGTCCACGTCCTGAGCACGCACCTGCTGGCTTTCCCGCGCGATGGCGTGAAAGAACGTGCCGGAGACGAGACCGCGCCGGCTTCCGGTCTCGGCGACCGGCCGCCCCTGCGCGTCGGTGACCGCGACGAACGGATCGTCGTGGCCCTTGTCGGTGATCGTCGCGTGGTGGAATTCGTGGCCGCGCACCACGTCGCCCGCGGCACCCAGTGGATGGTCGCTCAACAGCCGCGCCTGGCGGTAGCCGAGATGCAATTTTCGCCTGGCGAAGCTCGTCGCGTGCGAGAGCAGTCCCGCCATCGCGTGACGCACGCCCTTGGCGTCCTCGAGACCCTGCCCGAGCGCCATGTAGCCACCGCACTCGCCGTGCACGGGGCGAGTCTGCGCGAAGCGGGCGAGGCCATCGATGAACGCCCGCGACGCCGCGAGCCGTCCCGCGTGCAGCTCCGGATAGCCGCCCGGCAGCCAGCAGACGTCGCAATGTTCCGCCGGCGGCTCGTCGTCGAGCGGCGAGAACGGCACGATCTCGACGCCATCGCGCCGCCAGCCGTCGAGCACGTGGGCGTAAACGAAGGAAAACGCCGCATCGTAGGCGAGCGCGATGCGCTGGCCGGGCGGCTTGAGCATGGCGGCGGCGTAAGCGGGCGGCTCCTGCGCGCGACCCGACCCCCACCCCGACCCTCCCCCTTTCAGGGGGAGGGAGTTCACCGCCCGAGCGGCGCCACAGGGGATAACTTCCGGTAGCGGCGCGGCCATCGCGGCAATGGCGTCAAGATCGAGATGGCGCGCCGCCATATCGGCGAAGCCTGCGAGCCTTGCTGCGAGATCCGGATGCTCGCTCGCCTGCACCAGACCCAGATGCCGCTCGGGCAGCACCAGCTTCTCGTCGCGCGGGATCGCGCCCAGCACCGGGATCTTCAGCGGCGCGAGCGCATCGGCAATCAGGGCGCGGTGGCGGTCGCTGCCGAGCTTGTTCAGCACCACGCCGCCGAGGCGAACCTTCGGGTCGAACGCGGCAAAACCCGCGGCGACCGCGGCGGCGGATTGCGACTGGCCCGACACGTCGAGGATCAGCAGCACCGGCAGCGAGAACCGCGCGGCGAGATCGGCAGCCGCGCCGGAGCGGCCGGGCGTTCCCGGCACGCCGTCGAACAGACCCATGGCGCCTTCAATGACCAGCAGCTCGGCGTCCCGCGCGGCCTCGGCGACCAGCGCCTCGATCAGCGCGGACGGCATGGCCCAGGTGTCGAGGTTGACGCCCTTGCCTGCCGTCGCCGCGGCGTGAAACGCCGGATCGATGTAGTCCGGGCCGGATTTTGCCGCGCGCACGGCGATGCCCTTGCGCTTCAGCGCGCCGAGCAGACCGAGCGTGACGGTGGTCTTGCCGGAGCTCGAACGCGGCGCCGAGACGATCAGGCCGCGCGCGGTCGGGCCACGTGCAATCACTTGTGCAGTCACTTGGCGGCTCCGGCCTGGGCCGCGAGCCGAAGCAGCCGGTCGCGCACCTTGACGATCTCGCCAATCACGATCAGCCCCGGCATGGTGAAGCCGAGCCTGCGAACCTCGGCGGCGAGGTGATCGAGCCGAGTGATGACGACATGCTGCTCGGGCAGCGTCGCCGCGACGATCACCGCGGCCGGCGTCGTCGCGGCAAGGCCGCCGCGGGCCAGCGCCTGCACGATCGGCTCGACGTTGCGCATCGCCATGTAGATCACGATCGGCTGGCCGGTGCGCGCCAGCGCAGTCCAGTCAAAATCGGCATCGGCATGGCCGGTGACGAAGCTTATGGCCTGGTTGACGCCGCGCATGGTCGCGGGGATCGATGCTGCGGCAAGTCCGGCGAGCCCGGCGGTGATGCCGGGAATGAGCCGGAACGGAATGCCGGCGTCGGCGAGCGCGATCGCCTCCTCGCCGCCGCGGCCGAACACGCAAGGATCGCCGCCCTTGAGCCGCAGCACGCGCTTGTTCGCGCGCGCGAGCTCGATCAGGCGCGCGGTGATGTCGGCCTGCTGCGTCGAAGGCCGGCCGCCGCGCTTGCCGGCAAACTCGAGGGTCGCGCGGGGACCGGCGAGCTTCAGCACGCGCTCGCCGACCAGCGCGTCGTGGACGATGACGTCGGCCTGGGCGAGGCCGGCCAGCGCGTCGAGCGTGAGCATGCCGGGATCGCCGGGACCCGCGCCGGCGAGCCAGACATGCCCCGGCTCCAGCACCGGAAATGTGTCGTGCAAAGCCGCGAGGGCTTCGAGAGGGTTCATAGTATGGTCTTAGAGCAAGGCTCGTTTAGATTGAAGCACTTGCGGAATCGGCGGTGCGCTCCCTCCCCGCGAGGGGAGGGTCCGCGCGAAGCGCGGGGGTGGGGAGAAGCGTCCGCAAAGCGCGCCCTCTCCGTAAGCACCGGACTGTCGTGCCACGAGCAACGATCTCAGGTGTGGCACCTTCTCCCCACCCGGCCGCCATAGCGCGTCGAAGACGCGCGTAAACGCGCTGGTGGCGGCCACCCTCCCCTCGCGGAGAGGGATAGCGCTGCCGATGCCGAAAAGGTTCATCCGATCGCAACAATCAACTGGCCAACTTCACGATCGTTCGCCGCGGAACCTGCGGCGGTAGTCCGGATCGTACAGCGCGCTTTCGCGGAAATCATGGGCGGCCAGCGCCGGGCCGACCAGCACCAGCGCGGTGCGCTCGATCGGATCGGCTTCGACCTGTGCGCGGATGCTGCCAAGCGTGCCGCGCAGGATCCGCTCGTCGGGACAGCTCGCCCGCACCACCACCGCAACCGGGCATTCAGCGCCGTAGTGCGGCACAAGCTCGTCGACGATCGCACCGATCGACTGGATGGCGAGGTGAATGACGAGCGTCGCGCCGGTCGCGGCAAAGGCGGCGAGCTTTTCGCCCTCCGGCATCGAGGAGGCGCGGCCCGGCATCCGCGTCAGCACCACGCTTTGGGCAATCTCGGGCACGGTCAGCTCGCGGCCGAGGACGGCGGCCGCGGCGGCAAAGGCCGGCACACCGGGCGTGACCGAATAAGGAATGCCGAGCCGGTCGAGACGCCGCACCTGCTCGGCGAGCGCGCTGTAGATCGAAAGATCGCCGGAGTGCAGCCGCGCCACGTCGTGCCCCTTGCGGTGGGCCGCGACGAACTCCGCCTCGATCTCGTCGAGCGACATCGGCGCGGTGTCGACGATGCGCGCGCCGGGCGGGCAGTGTTGCAGGAGCTCCTGCGGCACGATCGACCCGGCGTAGAGGCACACCGGGCAGCGCGCGATCAGATCACGGCCGCGCACGGTGATGAGGTCCGCAGCCCCGGGCCCCGCGCCGATGAAGTGGACCGTCACGCGCCGTCTCCTCCGACCGCGAGCGCGCAGGTCGCGGGCCCAACGGCGACGCGCGGCGCCAGAAGCCGCGCGCCGGGCCCCGCGGCAGCGAGCGCCGCGGCTTCCGAAAGCGACGGAACGCCGGTCGCCGCAAGCACGCGCTCGGAATGAGTCAGCGTGCGTGAACCCGCCGCTTCGAGATCGGATTGCGGCACGAACACGATGTCCAGGCCGCGATCCTTCGCAGCGGCCGCAAGTCCGGCTTCATCGGCTTTGGCCGCCGATGTCGCGATCAGGCCCAGCGAAGCGCTTTCGACTCCGGCCTGCGACAGCGCCACGCCGATTGCGGCCTCGATCTCGCGCGCCGACGTTCCGGCCTTGCATCCGACGCCCGCCACGATCATGGCCTCGCCCAGACCCATTGCGTGACCGGCATCGCCGGGCGCCAGCCGGTTTTCCCGCCGACGCCGTCGGCGCGCGACAGCGCGATCCGCACCAGATCGCCGCCAAGCGACGCGTGGCGCGCGAGCAGCACCGCCTCGGTCTCGAGCGTCACGGCGTTGGCGACAAGGCGGCCGCCCGGGCGCAACGCGGCGGTCACCGCGTCGAGCAGGCCGGGCTCGGCGGCGCCGCCGCCGACGAACACCGCGTCGGGCTGCGGCAATCCCGCGAGGCACTGCGGCGCGCGGCCTTCGATCACCTCGAGACCCGGCACGCCGAACGCTGCGGCGTTGCGGCGGATGCGCGCGGCGCGGTCGGCCCGCGCCTCGACCGCCACGGCCTTGAGCGACGGATCGGCCAGCATCCATTCGATCGCGACCGACCCCGAGCCCGCGCCGATGTCCCACAAGATCTCGCCCCGGCGCGGCGCCAGCGACGACAGCGTCACCGCGCGGATTTCGCGCTTGGTGATCTGGCCGTCATGCTCGAACAGCGCGTCGGCGAGCCCCGCGGCCCGCGGCAGGATGCGGGCGCCGGCCGAGGCTTCCGCCTCCAGCGCCACCACGTTGAGTGCGTCGATGCCCGACAACGAGAATTCCGCCGCACGCGCCGCGCGGATACGTTCGCGCGGCCCGCCCAGCGCTTCGAGAACCGTGAGCTTCGACCCGCCGAAGCCGATTTCATGCAAAAGTGCCGCGAGGGCATGCGGCCCCTCGCCGTCCGAGGTGAGCGCGAGAACGCGGGCGCCGGGATGCAGATGCGGACGGATCAGGTCGAGCGAGCGCCCGTGCAGCGAAACGAGTGCAATGTCGGGCAGCGACCAGCCCATCCGCGCCGCGGCCAGGCTGAACGCCGACGGCTGCGGCAGCACCAGCATCTCGCCAGGCTCGATGTGCCGCGCCAGCACCGCGCCGACGCCGTAAAAGAACGGATCGCCGGAGGCGAGCACGCAGACGCTGCGGCCGCGATGCTCGATCACCTCGGCGACGGCGCGCTCGAACGGGCTCGGCCACGGCCGCACCGCGCCGCGGATCAGCGAGCCTGCGAGCTCCAAATGCCGCCTGCCGCCGAACACGATCGCGGCGTCGGCGATCAGGCCGCGCGCAACGGGGCTCAGGCCGTCGACGCCGTCCTCGCCGATGCCGACGATGGACAGCCAGCGGCGCGGCGAGGCAGTCTCAGCGGCGAGCGGGCTCAAGGACGACATGCGGCAGATTCTCATACTCGGCGGCACAGCGGAAGCGCGGCAACTGGCCGGGGCGCTGGCGAAACGCGCGGACCTGACGGTGACCTTGTCGCTTGCGGGCCGCACCGCCGCGCCCGCGGCGCAGCCGGTTCCGGTGCGGATCGGCGGCTTCGGCGGCCCGGCGGGGCTTGCCGCCCATCTCAAAACCGAGCGCATCGACGCACTGATCGACGCCACGCATCCCTATGCCGCGACGATCTCGCGGCATGCCGCGGAGGCGGCGGCCGCCGCGAAGGTGCCGATCATCGCGCTGCGCCGCGCCGCCTGGACGGCGGTGCCCGGCGACCGCTGGATCGAGGCTGCCGACATGCAGGATGCCGTCCGTTTGCTCGGAACAACGCCGCGCCGCGTGTTTCTTGCCATCGGCCGCAAGGAGGTCGCGGCATTCGAGGCCGCGCCACAGCACCACTACCTCGTTCGCAGCGTCGATCCGGTCGATCCGCCGCTCGCCGTGCCGGATGCGACGTATATCGTTGCGCGCGGGCCGTTCGCGGAAAGCGACGAACGAAAGCTTCTGGCCGGGCATCGGATCGAATGCATCGTCGCCAAGAACAGCGGCGGCGACGCCACCTACGGCAAGATCGCGGCCGCGCGCGCGCTTGGTCTCACCGTCGTCATGCTGCAGCCACCCGCCCTGCCCGACGTTTCGGCCGTGCCAACCATCGAGGCCGTGGCCGCCTGGCTCGATCATCTGCCGTCTCCGGCAAGCCGCGGCGTGTAGACCAGCGGCGCGCGACCCGGCCGCGCGATCACCCGCGTCATCGGCGAGCCGACGATGATCAGCGTCGCCATGTCGGCCGCCGACGGATCGGCTTTCTCGAGCTCGCAGACCAGGATCTTCTCCTGCTCGCGGCCGACCGCCCGGCCGAACACCACCGGCGTCGAGGCCGGCAACTGCGCCCGCAACCGCTCGAACGCCTTGCCGAGCTGCCAGGGCCGCGCGCGCGAGATCGGATTGTAGAGCGCGATGACGAAGCCAGCGCCGGCGGCCGCATCGAGCCTGCGCTCGACCAACTCCCAGGGCTTCAGATTGTCGGACAGCGAGATGGCGCAGAAGTCGTGGCCGAGCGGCGCGCCGACGCGGGCCGCGACCGCGAGCATCGCGGTGACGCCGGGAACGACCGACACATCGAGATCGCGCCAGGCCTGTTCGCCGCGGTCGATCTGCTCGCACACGGCGGCCGCCATCGCGAACACGCCCGGATCGCCGCCCGACACGATCGCAACCTTCGCGCCGTCGGCCGCGTGGCGCAGCGCCGCCGCGGCGCGGCTGCCCTCCTCGCGGTTGTCGGAGGCGTGGCGGGTCTGGCCGGCACGCTGCGGCACGCGGTCGAGATAAGGGCCGTAGCCGTAGAGCGCGTCGGCCGCTTCCAGCGCCGCCGCGGCCTCCGGCGTCAGCGCCTGCGGACCGCCCGGCCCAAGCCCCACGACCGCGAGGGCGCCCGACGTTGGCCCGGTCACGGCCTTTTCTCCCAGCCGGGCACCAGGATCACCGAGAAGTACGGCGCGGCCTCGTCGCGCTTGTCGGCAAGCGGCATGGTGACGGCCTCGGCCGTGGTGCCGCGCTCGACGTAAATCGCTTGCGCCAGCCGTCCGGTCCGGTCGAGCACGCGGCGCACCTTGGGCAGATGGCGGCCGAGCTTCATCACCACCGCCGCGTCGGCATCGGCGAAGCGGCGCTCGAGCTCGGCCTCCGGCAGCGTCGCGGGCAGCACGACGAACACGTCGTCACCCTGGGCGATCGGGGCGCCGGCGGATGCCCAGCAGCCGGACATCGCGGTCACCCCCGGCACGATCTCGGCGCGATAGCGCGGCGCAAGCCGCACGTGCAGATGCATGTAGGAGCCGTAGAACAGCGGATCGCCCTCGCTGATCACGGCGACGGTGCGGCCGGCGTCGAGGTGGTCGGCGACGGCGGCGGCGGAGCGGTTGTAGAACGAAGCGATGGCGTCGCCATAGGCGGCGCAGTCCTTCGGCAATTCGGTGGTCACGGGATAGAGCAGCGCAAGCTCCTCGACGCCGGGGCGCAGATGGTTTTGGACGGTGCGCCGCGCATTGCCGGCGTTTCCCGCCTTGGCGAAATGCGCGACGACGTCGGCTTCGGCCAGCGTCCGCGCCGCCTTCAAGGTCAGCAGCTCCGGGTCACCCGGCCCGACGCCGACGCCAATGAGCCGCCCGCTCATAGTCCCGCCCTCGCAAGCGCGTTGACCGCCGCAGCCGTCATGGCGCTGCCGCCAAGCCGGCCGCGCACGATCAGATAAGGAATACCCAAGGGATCGGCGGCGAGCGCCTCCTTGGATTCGGCCGCGCCGACAAAGCCCACCGGGATGCCGAGAATGGCCGCGGGCCTCGGCGCGCCCCTGGCCAGCATCTCCAGCAGATGAAACAGCGCGGTCGGCGCGTTGCCGATGGCGACGATAGAGCCTGCGAGACGATCGGTCCAGAGCTCCAGCGCTGCTGCGGAGCGGGTTGTGCCGAGCTTCTTGGCCAGCGCCGGGACGCGGACGTCGTGCAAGGTGCAGAGCACGTCGTTTTTGGCCGGCAGCCGCGAGCGCGTGACGCCGTGCGCCACCATCTCGGAGTCGCACAGGATCGGCGCGCCGGAGCGCAGCGCGTCCCGTGCGGCCGCGACAAGATTGCCGCCGAACTGGACGTGGCGCGCGGCGTCGGTGCTGCCGCAGGCGTGGACCATCCGCACGACGACGTCGGCCTGTTCGGCCGAGAAGCGCGACAGGTCGGTCTCGGCGCGGATGATCGCAAACGAGCGCTCGTAGATCGCGGCGCCGTCGCGGATGTATTCGTGGCCGCCGTTCATCGCGAGACTTCCTCCGGCAGGAGCCGCTCGAGCTGCACCGCCAGCGCATCGGCATTGACGGAGCTCACGAGCTTGCCGTTCCAATGGATGTCGCAGGCGCCGGCGCGGCCGAAGATCGCAAGCGGCACCGGCACCTGATGAGCGCAGCCCTTGGCACATCCCGAAACGTGGACCGGCCCCACGACATTCGCAGCGCGGACCGCCTGCGCCACAGCGGGCGCGAGCGCGCGGGCTGGAATCTGCCCGGACGCGCAGATCGGCGCACCGGCGCAGGCGATCACCTTGCGGCGCGGATCGGCGGGATCGGCAATGAAACCGAGCGTGGCCGCACGGGCGGCAAAGGCGTCCGCGGCGGCAGGCCGCAGGTTGACGAACAGCAAGGCGCGTCCCGGGGCGGTGCGGACGCCCGCTGCACCGGCGCATTCCACTTCGCCGATCAGGCGGCTCAGGTTTTCCGCGCCGGAATGGCCGAAGGGGAGCGCGACGCCGACGACCGCACCGGACCGCAGGGCATGAACACCGACCGGATCCGCCGCAGGACGTGCGGCCGGAGTCGATGCCGGTTCGAGAATGCCGGCCATCGCGGAGATAAACCGCGCGGCTCCGGCGTCTTCGACCGCGTTGCGCATCCGCTGCGGCGAAAACGCCGCCAGCAGGTCGAGCAGGTGCACCGCGCATTCGACGGCACAGTGCAGTGCGACAGCGCCGATGGACATGGCCGAGGCGGCCGTGCCGCCGAGCCCCACGTGCACGCGAACACCCTGATCGGTGCGAACCGCCCGCAGACGGACATCGGCAACGACATCGTCGAGATGCAGCGCACCGCCGCCGTCGACGATAACCGAAACCTTGGCGGGCAACTTCGAGGCCAGTGCCGACGCGGCGAGCGCCCGCCGCAGCTCGCCGGCGATGACACCGGCATCGATGACGCTCAAGTCATCGAGATCGGACAGTGGATCGGGCAGCACCGGAATGCCCTCTGCCGCGGGAATGCCGAGCGCGGCGACGTCGGCCGCGAACGGACCGGCGCTCGCGGCCGTGAGCCCGCGCACCTGGATGCTGCCGCGCGAGGTGATTTCGATGATGCCGTTGCCGTGGCGGGCGGCGGCATCGCAGAGACCGCGGAAGGCCGGCAGCGCAATCGTCGCCCCCGAAGGCATGAGCCGGGCGAGAAGCCCGTCGCCGGTCGCCATCGGCGCGGACAGGCCGGGGCATGCCCCGCGTCGCATGGGCGAAGGAACGGGGGCGTTCATTCGGCCGGCTCCGGTGCACCAATGTCGTTGCGGCGCGGATGCCAGAGCCCGAGCCGCCGCGCCTGCTCGAACCGCTCGGCCATCGCTTTCGCTGCCGCCGGGTTCTCGCGCGCGAGAAAGGCATGAACCTCGGGATCGGCAAGATAAGCGTCGTAAACCAGGTCGATGAGCGCGCTCGGCACGGCATCGGTCGTCCGCGCGAAATCGATCAGGCGGTCCACGGTCTCGGCGAGTTCCGCCGCGCCGCGCGGACCGTGGCGCATCTGACCGGCGATGAAGCGCGGATTGATCGCCCGCGCCCGCACGATGCGCGCCAATGCCGCGGCGAGCGTCCGCGCGCGGGGCTTCCTGGGATCGGTGGTGTCGAGCATCACAAGGTCAGGCGCGCGTCCCAGCGAAGCCGCCGCGGCGGCAAAACCGCCGACGAAGGCGGCGTCCTCCGCGCCTTCGAGCAGATCGCGGCCGGGGTCGTCGCCGGTGTGAATGAGAACGTCGGCGGTTGCCACGCGATCGGCAAACAGGCCCGGAGCGGACACGGCTTCTCCGTCAGCCCCGCCATAGGCATGCGACGCCGCGGCAAGATAGGCAACCCCGATGCCGTCGCGGTCGGTGTCGCCGCCAATCATATCCTCGATGCCCGCGCCGTAGGCGCCGGGCGCGGTGCCGAAAATCCGCGCCAAAGCATCCTTCGCATGGCCGTTTGCCGAACGGCGAATGGCGGCGAGCGGATTCTCATCGGCGGTCTCGTCGCGCGCGGCCACGGCCTTCACGGCGGCGTCGAGCAGCGCGATCTGCGCCGGGAACAGATCGCGGAACAGGCCGGAGATGCGCCAGGTCACATCGACCCGCGCGCGGCCGATCGCGGCGCACGGCAGCACCTCGACGCCCGTCACGCGCCCAGTTGCGGGGTCCCAGGCCGGCCTGCAACCCATCAGCGCCAGCCCCTGCGCGATCTCCTCGCCGCCGGTGCGAAGCGTGGCGCTGCCCCAGAGGTCGATCACCAGCGCGCGCGGCATCTCGCCGTGGGACTGCATATAGCCGCGCAGCACCTCGTCGGCGGCCATGCGGCCGAGCTCCATCGCGGTCGGCGTCGGCAACATCCGCGGGTCGGCGGTGGTGAGATTGCGGCCGGTCGGCAGCACGTCGCGGCGCTCGCGGTTCGGCGAGCCCGCCGGACCGGGCGGCACGCGCCGGCCATCGATCGCGTCGAGCAGACTCGCGCGCTCGCGCTCGGCGCTCTCGCGCCGCGACGCGTCGGCGTCGTCCGGCACGCGTCCGTAGACGTGCTGGCCGTCCTTTACGGCGAGATCCTTCAGATCGCAGAGCCAGGCGTCGATCCGGCGGAGCGCCTCGTCCGGCGAGGCGTCGGCATCAACGCCGGCCTCGCGCGCCAGCCCGGTCTGTTGCGCGGTTTCGGCGATCAGGCGCGCAAGACGCTCGCGCCTTCTGCGATCGAGACCGTCGGCCTGTGCGTATTCGTCGACCAGCTGCTCGAGCCTGCGTGCATCACCCGACAGGTCCGCCCCCACCAGCGGCGGCGGCAGGTGGCCAATGGTCACCGCGGCGATCCGGCGCTTGGCCTGCGCGGCCTCGCCGGGATTGCTGACGATGAACGGATAGATCACCGGAAGATCGCCGAGCACGACTTCAGGGAAGCATGACGCGGTCAGCGCCACCGCCTTGCCGGGCAGCCACTCCAGGGTGCCGTGCGCGCCCATGTGAATCACGGCGTCGAAATTTTCCTCCAGCCACAGACCGAATGCCACCAAGCCGTGACGCGGCGGCAACGACGGATCGTGATAGTCGGCGCGGCGCTCGGCGGCGCGACCGCGATCCGGCGGCAAAGCCACGGTCACGTTGCCGAACTTCTTCGCGCGGAAACGAAATGCGCGTTTGCTGACGTCGGGATCGGTCTTGGCGACGCCCCAGGCAGCCGTAATTTCTTCAGCAGTTCGTGCTGAAATCCTCCCGCCACAGAGATGATAAGAGTCGAGTTGCACGCCGTGCACGCGGCTTTCCAGCGCGAGCAACAACTCCTGCGAGGATTGAGGAATCCCGCGCACCTTGAAGCCTGCACGATCGAGGTCGTTCAGCAAGGCGAGAACGCTTGCGGGCACGTCGAGGCCCACCGCGTAGCCGGTGCGACCCGCCACACCGGGATAGTCCGGCATCAGCACCGCAATCCGGCGGTATTCGCGCGGCATGGTTTGCAGCGTCACCCAGGCCACCGCCCGCGCAGCGACCATCCTGGCGCGATCACGCTCCGGCCGGTTGGTCATGGCGGTGAACGACAGGCCGTCGAGCGGCAAAGACGGATCCTTGAACGAGATCGCGCCGGCCAGCACCCGGCCGTCGAGCTCCGGCAGCACGACGTGCATGGCGAGGTCGGCCGCGCCGAGCCCGCGCGGGCTGTCGAGCCATGCCGCGCGTCTCGTCGTCGCGACGACCGCCTGCAGCACCGGCACGCCTGCCTCGTCGAGCGGCGAGCCGGTTGCGCCGTCGCCCGCCGCAAAGGCGGTGGTGGCGACGATGACCGACGGCCGAAGCCGCCGCATCGCCTCACGCAGGAACGCGGACGCGTCCGGATCCTTCAGGCTCGGCACGAACAGCGGCACCGGCGCGAGCCCGTGCCTGGCGAGCTCCGTGCAGAGCGCGTCGATCGGCGCCACGTCCGACGCGAGCAGCATCGAACGATAGAATATGACCGGTGCGACCGGCTCACGGTGCGGCAGCGCCTCGATCAGTTGATCGAGTTCGACGGCTGCTCCGGCCGCGTAGCCGCCAAAACGCGGCAGCTGCTGCGGCTCGCGATACGGAAGCGACCGGCCGGCATGGCCGGCAAGCCTGCGCAACAAGGCGCGCAGATTGTCGCTGCCGCCCTCGCGGAAATATCCGAGCAGCGCGGCGAGCTCGTCCGGCGGCAAGGTCGAGCACTCGGCCAGCCTAGGATCGTCGCGGTCCTCGCCGGGCAGCATCGCCAGCGCCACGCCCCGCTCCTTCGCCAGCGCCGACAGGCGGTCCGCGCCGTAGCGCCACCAGTCGAGACCACCGAGGAGGCGCACGACGATCACCTTGGCGTGCGAGGCGACCCGCTCGATCCAGAGATCGACCGACATCGGATGCTTCAAATCGCGCAGCTGCACCAGCCGCACGCTCGGCAGCGCGTCGCGTTCCTTCGCCCAGGCCGCCGCAAGCGCCGCGAGATCGCTGTCGGCGAACGACAGGATCGCGATATCGCCCGGCGCCTGGTCGAGATCGACCGGCTCGACGATATCGTCGAGGCTCGTGGAGCTGGTCGAGAGCAGGTGCATCACGTCATCCGTTGAGCATGCGCACGATCTTATCCCGGTCGAGGCCCTTCAGTCCGATCACCACGAGCTGCGTGCCGCGCGGCTCCGAAGAAAGCCATGCGCGGTCGTATTGCGTGGTGACGCGCGCACCGACCGCCTGGACCAGGAGCCGCATCGGCTTGCCGCGGACGGCGGCGAAGCCCTTGATCCGCAGCACGCCCGCGGCCTCGGCGGTGGCGGACACGAGATTGGAGAGTGCCGCCGGATCGTCGATCTCCGGCAGCGGCACGACGAAGCTCTCGAAATCGTCGTGGTCGTGATCGAGCTCGTCGTCGTGATGGGTCTTGCGGTTCTCGATGTCGGCTTCGGTGCCGATGTTGAGGCCGAGCAGCGCCGGCGCATCGACCCTGCCGCCCGCGACCTTCACCACCTTGACCGCGCGCGGCAGCGCGCCGCTCACGGCCGCGGACGCCTTCTCCATGCCGCCGGCGTCGAGCAGGTCGCACTTGTTGAGCACCACGAGATCGGCGCAGGCGATCTGGTCCTCGAACACCTCCTCGACCGGATCGTCGTGGTCGAGCGAACCGTCTGCGGCGCGCTGGGCGGCCAGCGCGTCCATGTCGTTGGCGACGCGACCATCGGCGAGCGCCGCGCCGTCCACCACCGCGACCACGCCGTCGACCGTGACGCGGTTCCTGATCGAGGGCCAGTGGAACGCCTGCACCAGGGGCTTCGGCAGCGCGAGGCCGGAGGTCTCGATGACGATGTGCTCGACCTTCGGGTTCTTGGCGAGAATGGCGTCGAGCGCCGGCACGAACTCGTCGGCGACGGTGCAGCAGAGACAGCCGTTGGCGAGCTCGACGATGTTCTCCTCCGGGCAGGCCGCGTCGCCGCAGCCTTTCAGGATCTCGCCGTCGATGCCGACATCGCCGAACTCGTTGACGATGACCGCGAGCCTGCGCCCGTTGGCGTTGGCCAGCACATGGCGGATGAGCGTGGTCTTTCCCGCGCCGAGAAAGCCGGTGACGATGGTGCAGGGAATGCGGGCGAGCGAGGTCGAGGTCATTCACGGGGCTCCGAGAAATCGAGCGGCGGGACGCGGGCGATCAATCCACGCTTCAGTGCGTCAGGCCGGCCGCGCCAGGGCATCAGGCCGTCGGCCGATTGCGAGAGAAGCCTGGCGCCGGTGACCAGCGCCGCAGCGTCCGCGGCGGGATCGAGATGGCCGAACACGTAGGTCCAGGCGTCGGGGCGGCGCAGCACCGCCGAGCAGCCGCGCTTGCAGTTGGCGAGGCAGCGCAGCGGCTGGACCTTGATGCCGCTGTTCTCGGCGGCAGCGATGGTGGCGGTGGCGAGCGAGGCGCCGGGCCGCGGATGGTCCTCGGGATCGTCCGGGCGGCGACAGGTGGTGCAGACATAGATCACCGTCGCCGCGGCATCGCGCGATCTGGTCTGCGCATCTTGCGTCTGCGAATCCTTGTCCGGCAGTTCGGTCAGCGACACCCGTGGCTCCCAAAAGAAGCGGACAGCATCCGGCTCGGGTGCGGGAACGGTCGCGATCGACACGCGCGGCCCGGCGGCCGCGACGCTGAAACGGCGTCAGGGCACCCCGCCCGACGCTCGACCGAATGGACGGCAGGTCTCCTGGCTCGCGGGTCGCCGCCCGTCACCGCCTTCCCGGGCTGCGCCCAGTGGCATTGTGGCACGAGCTCACCGCTGACAGTTGCGGGGGCAGCCGCGGAATTGGGCGGAAAGTGCCCGCACCGCGTTCCCTTTTCACTCTTCCAAAGAAGAGACCGTCGATTCCAGGCCACTAAATGGCTTGGGGTCGGCTTTGTCAATGCAAGCTCGGATCCCGGTATTTGCGCCCTCTCCCCTTGTGGGAGAGGGCGGCGTAGAACGTGTGACATCAAGGATTGGGTGAGGGGTAGTACCCCTCACCCCTTCGAGTGTGCAGAAGCTTCGGTGGAGCCCTCTCCCACAAGGGGAGAGGGCGCAAATGCGAGACCGAGTAGCCCGTTGGAAAATCCGAACCTCACACTGGTGCTGGGTGGCGCGCGTTCCGGCAAAAGCCGGTACGCGGAGGCGCTCACGATGACATCGCCCGCGCCGTGGATCTACGTCGCGACCGCGGAGCCGTTCGACGACGAGATGCGGGCGCGCATCGGCGAGCACAAGGGCCGCCGCGGCAAGGAGTGGCAGACGGTCGATGCGCCGACCGATCTCGCCGGCGCGATCGAGGATGCGGCGGGCGACCGCACCGTGCTGGTCGATTGCCTGACGCTCTGGCTCAACAACCTGATGTTCCGGAAGATCAATATCGAGACGGCGGTCGAGAATCTCGAAGCGGCGCTGGCCGAGCGGCAGGGACCGACGGTGCTGGTCTCCAACGAGGTCGGCTTCGGCATCGTGCCGGACAACGCCGAGGCCCGGCGCTTCCGCGACCTGCAAGGCCGGCTCAACCAGCGGATCGCGGCGATGGCCGGGCGCGTGGTGCTGGTGGTCGCGGGAATTCCGATGCTGGTGAAAGGCGAGCCATGAGCGACAGCAAGGATGCCGAGGCCGAGCGCCACCGCGCCAAGATGGCCAAGCGCAAGGCGGTGCAGGACGCCGAGGTCGCGGAGAAGAAAATCGAGAAGGGCCTGCTGATCGTCCACACCGGCACCGGCAAGGGCAAGTCCACGGCGGCGTTCGGTCTGGCGCTGCGCATGCTCGGGCGCGGCAAGCGCGTCGGCGTGGTGCAGTTCATCAAGGGCGCGTGGCATTCGGCCGAGCGCGACGCGCTGGAAAAATTCGGCGATCAGGTGTCGTGGCACACCATGGGTGAAGGCTTCACCTGGGACACGCAGGACCTCATGCGTGACGTCGCCGCCGCGGAACGCGCCTGGGCGAAGGCGCGCGAGCTGATGGCGGACGACACGTTCGCGCTGATCATCCTCGACGAGCTGAACATCGCGCTGCGCTACGACTATCTCAACCTGCAATCCGTGGTCGCCGAACTGTCGGCGCGGCGGCACGATCTGCACATCGTCGTCACCGGACGGAACGCCAAACCCGAGCTGATCGCGGCGGCCGACCTCGTCACCGACATGAGCCTGGTCAAGCACCACTTCGCCGCCGGCGTGAAGGCGCAGCCGGGGATCGAGTTCTGACCGTGACCGCGCGCGCGATCATGTTCCAGGGCACGGGCTCCGACGTCGGCAAGTCGCTGCTGGTCGCGGGGCTGGCGCGCGCCTACACCCGACGCGGGCTGAGGGTGCGGCCGTTCAAGCCGCAGAACATGTCGAACAACGCGGCGGTCGCCGTGGACGGCGGCGAGATCGGCCGCGCCCAGGCGCTGCAGGCGCGCGCAGCGCTTGTGCCGCCGAGCGTGCACATGAACCCGGTGCTGTTGAAGCCGCAGAGCATGATCGGCTCGCAGGTGGTGGTGCAGGGCAAGGTGTTCGCCACCGCCAAGGCCGCCGAGTACATGGCGATGAAGCAGAAGCTCCTGCCGCATGTGCTGGAAAGCTATGAGAAGCTGAAGGCCGAGGCCGACCTGGTGCTGGTGGAAGGCGCGGGCAGCGCCTCGGAGATCAACCTGCGCCGCTACGACATCGCCAACATGGGCTTTGCGCGCGCGGCCAATGTGCCGGTGGTGATCGTGGGCGACATCGATCGCGGCGGCGTGATCGCAAGCCTTGTCGGCACCAAGGCGGTGCTCGATCCGGACGACGAAAGGCTCGTCGTGGGCTTCATCATCAACAAGTTCCGCGGCGACCCGAGCCTGTTCATTCCCGGCAAGGAAGCGATCGTCGAGAAGACCGGCTGGCCGGCGCTGGGCTTCGTTCCGTACTTTTCCGAAGCGCGCAATCTGCCGGCCGAGGACGCACTGGCGCTCGATCACGTGGCGCCGAGGCGCCAAGGCGCGAAGCTGAAGATCGTGGTGCCGATCCTGCCGCAGATCGCAAACTTCGACGATCTCGACCCGCTTGAAGCAGAGCCTTCGGTCGATCTCGTGCGCGTGCATCCCGGCACGCCGCTCCCCGGCGACGCGGATCTCGTGATCCTGCCGGGCTCGAAGACGACCATTGCGGGATTGAACGCGCTGCGCGAGGCCGGATTCGACATCGACATTGCCGCGCATGTGCGGCGCGGCGGCACGGTGATCGGGCTCTGCGGCGGCTATCAGATGCTGGGACGGAGCGTGGCTGATCCGGACGGCGTCGAGGGGCCCTCGGGCACGGCACCGGGACTGGGGCTGCTCGACGTGGGCACAACGCTGACGCGGGAGAAGACGCTCGTCAGCGTCGCCGGCACGACCGGCGACGGCATGCCGTTCAAGGGCTACGAGATGCACATGGGCGTGACGCAGGGGCCGGACTGCGCGCGGCCGTTCGCCACCGTGGACGGCAGACCCGAGGGGGCAGTGTCGAAGAACGAGCGCGTGATCGGCACCTATGTGCATGGGCTGTTTGCCGATGACAAACAGCGGTCGGCCTGGCTGCAACGGCTCGGTGCCGGGCCCGCCAACGTCGCCTATGAAGAGCTGGTCGAGACGACCCTCGACCGGCTCGCCAAGCACCTTTCGACCTTTGTCGATCTCGACCGGCTGCTCACCTTAGCGCGATGATCGCGATCAGCGCGACGAGCGCGATCAGGATCACGGCGGCGCGGCGGTAGAGCGCGAGCGCGGCGCGGATGTCCTGCGCACTGGCTTCGCGGCGGCCGTCGCCCATGAAGGCATCCTCGACCATAATGCCGCCATAGGCGCGGGGGCCCGCGAGCGAAAGGCCCAGCGCGCCGGCCATCGCCGCCTCCGGCCAGCCGGCGTTGGGCGAGCGATGCTTGCGCGCGTCGCGCGTCACAGTTTCCCAGGCGCGCCAGGCGGCGTCGCGGTCGGTCACCGCCGCGGCCGCGGCGATCAGCAGGGCGGAGAGGCGCGAGGCCGGAAGGTTGACGAGGTCGTCGAGCCGGGCGGAGGCATAACCGAACTCGCGATACTTCTCGTTCTTGTGGCCGATCATGCTGTCGGCGGTGTTGATCGCCTTGTAGGCCACGCCGAAGGACAAGCCGCCGACGCCGAGCCAGAACACCGGCGCGACAACGCCGTCGGAGAAATTCTCGGCGAGGCTTTCGATGGCGGCGCGCGCCACGCCCGCCTCGTCGAGCGATTGCGGATCGCGGCCGACGATCTGCGACACCGCCGCGCGTCCGGCTTCGAGCCCGCCGTTCTCGAGCGCATCGGCGACGCGCTCGACGTGCTCGTAGAGGCTGCGCTGCGCAATCAGCGTGCTGGCCAGCAAGGCCACCAGCGCAAATCCCAGCGGCAGCAGCAACAGGGCGCGCTCGATCACGCAGGCCGCGACGGCCGGAACGGCGATGATGACGAAGAGCGCGAGAAAGCCCGCGGCCTTGCGCCAGGCGCTGTCCGGTCGGTTGAGCATACGGTCGAGGACCGAGATCAGACGGCCGATCCAGATCACCGGATGGCCGATCGCGCGCAGCACGCGCTCGGGATAGCCGGCCGTTGCTTCAATGAGCAGGGCCAGTAAGGTGGTCGCGATGCTCATTCGATCCCAACCCGGTCAGCCCACCATCGCGCCGCTGGCGCATGGCGGCGACATCGCCGCGGCGCGAACAATGTTTCCCGGCGCGCCCGAACCTTTCATCGATCTTTCGACCGGGATCAATCCCCATCCCTGGCCTTATCCTCGGCCCCTGCCCGCTCTGCCGGGCGAAATTTTCGCGCGGCTGCCGGACCGGGCGAGCATACGACAACTCGCCGCAGTCGCGGCAACGGCGTACGGCGCGCCGTCCCCGGAGCATGTCGTGCCCGCGCCGGGCACGCAGATCCTGCTGCCGCAGGTCGCCGGACTGCTGAAGCCCGGCAAGGCGATCATCCTGCGCACGACCTATGCCGAGCATGGCCGCGCGGCGCAGCTCGCAGGCCATGCGGTGGCCGAAGCTGCCGACGTCAGTGAACTTCGCGACGCCGATCTTGCTATCGTCGTCAATCCGAACAATCCGGATGGACGCATCGTCGAGAAGCGGGCGCTGCTGACGCTCGCGGACGCTCTGGGTCAGCGCAGCGGCATTCTCGTCATCGACGAGTCCTTTGCTGACGTCGCGCCGGACACCAGCCTTGTGGGCGAAACCGATCGCGCGAACATCATCGTGCTGCGCTCGTTCGGAAAATTTTACGGCCTCGCCGGACTTCGGCTCGGTTTCGCAATGGCCGCCCCTCGCTTGGCAAACCGCCTCGACACGATGCTCGGGCCGTGGGCGGTCGCGGGCCCCGCGGTCGCGATCGGCGAGCAGGCGCTCGCCGACGGCGAATGGAAGCGGCGAACACTCGAACGTCTCGCATCCGGTGCGAAGCGGCTCGACGAGCTGCTCGTCGACGCGGGGCTTGAGATCGCCGGCGGCACGCCGCTTTACCGGCTGACGCGGTCACGGAACGCGGGCGATCTGTTCAGCCGGCTCGGGCGCGCGGGCGTCCTCGTCCGGCGCTTCACCGAGGAGCCGACGTGGCTGCGCTGGGGATTGCCGGCAGGCGAGAATGAATGGCAGCGGCTGAGCGTGGCGCTCCGCCAATGGAAGGGTGAAATCCCGTGAGGACGCGTTTCATCCGTGCGGTCCCTTCCGGGAGTTTCGGAACGCTGCCTTTCATGCGACGGCGCTTCGGCTCGTCGCACCGAAGACGGCAGGCACGTCACGCGGCTGATCGCAGATCATATCGCTGACGCGCCGGCCGGAGCCTGCCCCCAATGTCCAGCCCAGGGTGCCGTGTCCGGTGTTGAGCCAGAGATTTCGATACCCGTTTGCTCGCCCCACATAGGGAAGATTGGACGGTGTTGCCGGGCGCAGACCGGTCCAGAACTGCGCCGCAGCGAAGTCACCCGCATGGGGGAATGTCTTTCGCACATTCTCGACGATCGCCCGGCAGCGACGATGGTTGAGCCGCAGGTCGTAGCCCGACAGCTCCGCCGTTCCCGCCACACGAAGCCGGCCGCCGAGGTTGGAATAGACCAGCTTGTACTCGTCATCGGTCAGGCTGACGACGGGCGCACAGTCCGTCTCGCGGATCGGTATCGTCACCGAATAGCCCTTGGCCGGATAGATCCGCAGCGACACGCCATATCGGCGGAGAAAAGTCGCCGAGTAGCTGCCCATGCAAACGACGATGTCCCTGCCCCGGATCGAACGGTATCCTTCCGGAGTGCGAACTTCGACCGAGGCGACCGAGCCGCCGGCGCGGTCCGCGTCGAGCCCGACCGCATCCGAGCCATACAGGAACGTAACGCCCATGCGCGCGCAAACCGCGGCAAGCGCTTGGGTGTATTTCCGCGCATCGCCGCTTTCGTCTTCCGCAGTGTATGTCGCACCGACAATCTCGTGCGCGCGCTCGTTGAAGGCCGGTTCCAGCTCGACCACCTGCGACGCGGAAATGACGCGGCGGTCACAGCCGTATTTTCGCATCAGCTCGGCCACGCGGGTGGCTGATTCGAACTCTTTCTGCTCGCGGTAGAAATGCAGAATCCCGCGGGTGCGCTGGTCGTAATCGAGCTGCTCGCGCGCGCGGATCTCCTGCAACAGCGCGCGGCTCGCGGTCGCGAGCTTCACGATCTCGGTGGTGTGGCGATCGGCGCGGCTGGGCAGGCAATCGACCATGAACCGCGCCAGCCACAGCCATTGGTGCACATCGAGCCGCGGACGGAACAGCAGCGGAGAATCGCCGTGCAGCAGCCACTTCAGAACCTTGAGCGGCGCGGACGGATTGGCCCACGGCTCGGCATGACTGACCGATATCTGGCCACCGTTGGCGAAGCTCGTCTCAAGACCGGCGGCGCATTGCCGGTCGATGACGCACACGTTCTTTCCGGCACGCGCCAGCCAATAGGCCGAGTTGACGCCGATGACGCCCGCACCCAGCACGACGGCGTCGAAATCTGACGGGGAAGAGATGGCTCCGGAAGACATCGCTCTGGAAGACATCGCTCTGGAAGACATGGCTCTCGATCTCCAAGGGTGCAGCCCGCGCGCGCTTGGCGCAGCGGACGGCCCCCTCTGTCATCGACCTGAGAGCATCGGCGAGACCCGTCATGGGCCCGGCCTTACACCGTCGGTGGGAGCAAGCGGCTCCACTTTCCAGAGTGTTTCGCGGCAGGCGGTCCTTTTGCCTGAGAGTTTCCGGGGCGGTTGCTCCTTCGGCGCCGGCCGAAGCCGGTCTCTCCCACCTGCTCCTTCAAGATGGCAGTGACGCGCGCGGGAGGCAATGGCCTCCGGCGCGATCACCACGAATTTAGTTCAGTTCGGCTGAATCCCCGCATCGCGAACCACCGGGCCGAGACGCTCCTGATCCCGGCGCAGCCGTTCCGCAGGCGAGGTCGTTCACCGCGGTCGCGGTACCTCGATACGGCACCGGTCTGGACGCCGGCCGCGGGCCGCCTCAAAACTCCTCGAGCAGCCGCCCGAGCCCCGGGATCTTGTCCATGACCTTGTTCGCCCGCAGCGCGTGCCAGTAGGTCGCGGTGTTGATCGCGATCACCGGCTTGCCGAGCCACATCTCGGCTGCGGCAGCAAGGCGGACCATGCTGAGATTGGTGCCGACCTGCACGATCGCATCGACGTCGCGGCCGTTGCCGTTGAGCTCGATCAGCCGTTCGCGCAGCACCTCGGGCGGCACCTCGGCGATCGCCGTCCAGCTCTTGCATTGCAGGTAGGCGTCGCGCACCACCTCGAAGCCGGAGTCGGTGAAGTAGCGGATCACCTGCTCGTTCGCGACCGGGTAGTACGGCGACAGCACCGCGATGCGCTTGATCCCGCCATAGGCCTGCATCGCCGCGGTGCAGGAATGCGAGCCGATGCTGATCTTCACGCCCGCCGCCTGCTCCACCTTCTCCTGGAACGCGTCGGCGCCCTTCGTGCCGCCGTAGAACGTCACCGCCGACATGCCCATCACCAGATAGTCCGGCGAGCAGGTCATGACCGAGCGCACCGCCTCGAGCGTGTTCTCGCCGATCACCTGCGTGCCGGCCATGAAGGTCTCGTTGCTCACGGCCTGGGCATTGGGGGTGAAAATGCGGCTGTAGTGGTTGGTGACGCCGGGCGGCCGCATCATCTCGAAGTCGGGCTGGACGATGGTGTTGGTCGAGGGCCCCAGCACGCCGAACTTGCACCGCCAGCCGAGCACATCACGCATCGAACATTGCTCCAAAACCGATTCCGGTCTCTATTTTGCTATGTCTGCCGGGCCACGGGAAGAACAACATCCATGTCGAGTGAGAATGACCGCATCATCGTCGTCGGCGCGGGCCCGGTTGGACTGACCACGGCGCTCGCGCTGGCGAGGCGCGGCATCCCGAGCGTGCTGCTCGCGGCCGAGCCGGAGCTGGTGATGGAGCTGCGCGGCTCGACCTTCCATCCGCCGACGCTCGACCTGCTCGACGAGTTCGACATGGTGCCGCGGATGATCGAGGTCGGGCTGAAGGCGCCGACCTGGCAGTTCCGCGACCGCGAAACCGGGCCGGTCGCGACCTTCGATCTCGGGCTGCTCGCAGGCGACACCAACCACCCCTATCGCGTGCAATGCGAGCAATGGAAGCTGATGCGCTTCGTCGAGGCGGAACTGAACAAGATCGGCACCGACATCCGCTTCGGCCACGAGGTCACCGGGGTGACGCAGGACGGAGACGGCGTGACCGTCACCGCCAGCACGGCGAACGGCCCGGTCGCAGTGTCCGGCCGCTACGTGATCGCCGCCGACGGCGCGCGCAGCGCGGTTCGCCGCTCGCTCGGCGTGGAGTTCGAGGGGTTCACCTATGCCGAGCTGTTCTGGATCGCCTCGACCGACTTTCCGTTCGAGAAGACGCTCACAGACATTGCCTACGTCAACTACATCGCCGATCCGAACGAGTGGCTGGTGCTGTTGCGCGTGCCGGGGCTGTGGCGCGTGCTGGTGCCGGCGCCGGAGAATTCGGACAAGGACCAGCTCCTGTCGGATGAGCACATGCAGAGCATGCTGCAACGCGTGGTGCCGCGGCCGGAGCCTTACAACATCGCCCACCGCTCGATCTATCCCGTGCACCAGCGGGTGGCGAAAAGTTTCCGGCACGGCCGCGTGCTGCTCGCGGGCGACGCCGCCCACGTCAACAATCCGCTCGGCGGCATGGGCATGAACGGCGGCATCCAGGACGCGTTCAATCTCGCCGACAAGCTCAAGGCGATCTATGCCGGTGCCGACGACCGGCTGCTCGACCGTTACGACCGGCAGCGCAGGATCGTCGCGGTCGAGGCGGTGCAGGCGCAGACCCACCGCAATCAGCAGATGATCAGCGAGCGCAACCCGGACGTGCGGAAGAAATCGCTTGATGCGATGCGCAGAACCGCTGCGGACAAGACCTCGGCGCGCGAATACATGCTGCGCTCCTCGATGATCGCAAGCATGCGACGCGCGGCCGAGATCGAGTAAGTCACCGGAGTGTTTCACCGTCTATGCAAGCGGCGGCAAGAACCGCTACATTTCGCGCTCGTGCCGCGTGAATCACAGCCCTCCCCATGATCGATCACCAGGAACGGCGCGATCGCATCGCCCACCTGGCGCTGCTGCTGCGCCAGAACGATATCGGCGCCGCGCTCTTCACCGCCGAGTCCAACAGAGCCGCAGGCTCCTGTCGCCAGGGACAGGAGCCTGCGGGATCCATCAACGCCGCACGATCACGGCCTCGAGATACGCGCTCGGCACCACCATCGCGCCGTCGCCCGAACGGTTGAACCGGCCGATCAGCTCCACAAGGTCCTGGTGCAGCGCATCCTGCGCGTCGGGCTTGAGCGCGGCGAAGGTCTTGAGCAGCGGCCCGTAGGTCGTCTTGAACACGTCGACCCAGTGTTCCGGCGAGCGATAGCGGAACACGAAATTCCGCTCCTCGGCCACGATCGCGTTGGCGTGCGGACCGAACATCTCGTTGAGGCGGGCGCGGGTGCCCCAGAGCGCCGGCGATTTCGCGCCGGCCGGCGGCGGCACGTGGCGGCCGATGGTCTTGAACAACTGGCCGATGAAGCCATCCGGCGTCCAGTGGTCGGCCGTGAACATCACGCCGAAGGTCGAGACCACCGCGTCGAAGGCGCCGTTCAGGAACGGCAGCGCCTCCGCGTCGGCTTCGCGGAATTCGATGTCGAGCCGCTCGGCCCCGGCGCGCTCTCGCGCGCGGTCGAGCAGCGCCGGCACATAGTCGGTCGCGACCACGTTGCACCAGCGGCGCGCGGCCGCGAGCGAGATGTTGCCGTTGCCGGCGGCGACGTCGAGCACCTTCTGGCCGGCGCGGATGTCCATGGCTTCGCAAAGGTTCTCGCCGACGATCTGCAAGGTGGTGCCGACGACGGCATAATCGCCGGACGACCAGGCCGCCTGCTGGCGGGTCTTCAACGCGGTGAGATCGACTGCGGTGGGAGTGGTGTGCATATTCATGGTTCGAGTCTCCTGTTGTTCGAAATGCTGAGGGAAGAAAATTCGCGATCAGTGCTGGTGGTTCGGCCAGCGGTTGGGGCGATGCCGGCCACGGCACGGCTCCTTGGCCACCGACGGCGGTTTCGACGGCCGGACATCATTGGCCACTTGGTTGAAGCTGCCGGAGCCGATTTTGACGGCCATCGTCGGGGATGGAGCCTTGACTCCACCGCCCATTTTTCCGGCTGCGGCGGGGCTGCTCGTCGCAACCGAGAGCATCGCGGCGGCCGCGATCGCAGCGACGATCGCAGGCCTTGCTTCAAGCACGCGCGGCCAAACGTGAGTGTGCAGGTTCATTGACATCTCCTTTGCTGCAATGGACGTGGTTCGAAGATTTGGGTTCGAAGATTTGGGTTGAAAGTCATGAGTTGCAGAACGGAAGCCCGCTCAGCGGGCTTTCCGGTAGAACGCGTAGTCGGCCGAGTACGGCACGCTGAGCAGCGCGCCCGCGGCCGGGCACTCGCCTCCGGCGGTGCCGCCCTTGGTGTCGAGTCGCTGGATTGTCGAGACATCCGCGAGGCGGCCGCCGCCGCGCCGCGACGTGGTCTCGAGCTTCAGGATCGGAATGTCCTGCGGCGTCGCGCCCGGCGCGCGGCCGACCGCCTTGGCCGCCACGATGCTGCCGTCGGCAAGCTCCCAATGCGGGCCGGCGTAGTGGCGGCCGACGGTCTTGCCGCCCTCGAGCAGCGTCGCAACCGGCTCGCGGAATTGCCAGGCGAGCCCGATCGCCGCACCGGCCTTGCACTCGTAAACCTGCGCGCCTTGTGCGTGCAGCAGCGCAACGAGGGTTTCGCCCGGTGCGGCGATGGCGTCGGGCACTTCCGCCCGCGCCGCGGTGACCGACGTGGTCACGAGCGCCAGCACGAGGCCGATAATCGAAATCGGGATCATTGAAATTCTCCATTCAGATCGATGCGGTCAATACTCAGCGAATGATCGGCCCTGCCGCGGCCGGCGCGGACGGCGCCCTGCCCCCGCCAGCCGGCGAACCGGTGCTCGACGGGCCCTGGCCAGAAACGGTCAGACCGGTGTCCAGGATGCCGCCGCTGATCGGGGAATACGCGCCTGTCGGGCGAGCGCGGCCCTGATATTCATCTTTCCTGGTGTCGATGATGTTCGGGCCCCACGCATCGGCCCCGCGCGGCTGCCGTATGCCGCCCGGCGTTTCGAGCTTGCCGGGCGTCACATTGGCCAGGCAGGATCTGTACTGCTTGTTGCAAGTGCGGGTTAGGCAGTCCGAGACCTTGTCGCTGTACGCCTTCCCCCCCAGTTCGTTGATGTCATACTTATTTTGACAACAGGTATAGCAGCCGTCGTATTTCTTGTTGCGGTCGGCGACCGAGTTCGGCTTGGCCTCTGCCGGATTGCCGGCCAGCAGAATTGCTCCCAGCGACGCCAACGCTGCGGCTGTGACGATCGCGGCTTTTGCGCGTGCGGCAGCCAGGACGGCCTGGCTCGCGGACTTGCGGATTGAAAAATCAAAACGATGAGCGTTCATGGCAATTGTTCCTTGAGCAATGAGTGGTTGTTAAAGCGGGGCGTCACAGAAAGCTTTGAGACGAGCCTGATTTCATCTTGAGAAATTCCCGACTGCACGACCGTCGCCTTGCTTGATCGCATCAGCGCCGGTCGATGACGCGCACGGTGAAGCAACCGCCGTTTCGGGCCTATGCAGCGCCCGCGGGCCTATGCAGAAACCGCAATCAGCCCGGCCAAATTATTTTTCCGGCCGTATTGAACCTTGAGGTGGCGTCCCCCGACATAGTCCTAATGATCTGAAAGGGTGGCGCGATGGGCTCGCAGTCGAGCTTTCAAGCGCAAGACCGTCTCGTGGCGGGCACGCGGCCCGATCTGCCGCCGAGCCTCAGTCACGCGCTGGACTGGCTGAGTCTTCGGCTCGACAGGCCGGTCGTGCTCGACGATCTTGCGGCGGCGGCGGGCGTGCGCCCGCGCACGCTGGAGGCGCAATTCAAGCTTTATCTTGGCACCACCCCGATGGGTTGGGTGCGGAAAACGCGGCTCGCGCGCGCGCGTCAGCAGTTGCTCGCCGCGGGGGAAGCGACCAATGTCACGGGCGTCGCACTGGCCAACGGCTTCACCGAGTTGGGCCGGTTCTCCGCGCATTATCGCCAGGCGTTCGGCGAATTGCCGTCGCGAACCTTGAAGACATCACGCACCGCCCCGGACGAGGAGGTGGACGACGATGCGGTGCGGCTCAGCTGGAGCGCGCTCGCCGCCGCGTTCACGGTGGCGCCCGGACCCAATCGCGCAGCCCTCGACGATGTCGAGCGCGCGCTGGAGCTCGCACCGCGCTACGCCTTGCCCAAGGCCATTGCCGCCTGGTGCCTGGGGCAGAGCGCCGCGCATGGCTTCAGTGCGACGCCGCTCGAAGACCGCACCCGCTCGCAGAAATTTGCCGAAGAGGCGGCACAGCTTGCGCCGCACGACGCACTGGTCCTCAGTCTCAGCAGTGGCGCGCTGACGCTGGCGCGCAAGCTCTCCGAGGCCGACCGTCTGATCGAGCGTTCGCTGGCGATGGAGCCGTGGTCGGCCCCCGGCTGGATCCGGCGCGCCTGGCTGTCCGCCTACCAGGGCGACGATGACGCCGCGGCGCGGGAGTTGCAGATGACCTTGCGGGTGATGCCGTTCGAACCGATGCGGCATCTCGCCTTCATCGGCATGGGCTGCATGCATTTCAACGCCGGCCGCTACGAGCAGGCGGCGCGCTGGGTGCAGAACGCGGTGGCATCGGTGCCGGATTCATTTTGGGCCGAGCGAGTCCTGGTCGCCGGCACGGCGCTGATGGGCGCGCTGAGCGAAGCCCGCCGCCAGGCGCGCGAGTTGCTGCGCAAGGACCCCCGCCTCACGGTCGCCGGCGCGCACGGCGCCTGGCCGTTCCCGCCGGCCTTCATGGAGCGGCTGGCCAAAGGACTCGAACTCGCGGAAGTGCCCCGGACCTGACGGCGGCAACACGGTGCCCCCCGCGCGGTGGCGGCTTGCAAGCGCAAGACGCATAGAGCCCCTCGGCCGAATTGCATGTCCATCCGGCATGCAAGGCCCACTCGGCCACCGGCAAAACGTCGATGGCTTATTTCGAATTCAACGATCGCAACGCGATGCGATCAGCCGACCGGAGAAATAATCGTCCGTTGTTCGGCTTGCTTGGCTCCGCTTGCGACTTGCGTTCCGCTTTCCGCACCCGCCTGGGCCGGCAGTTGCAGCACGGTCATGCGCTGCCCTTCGGTCAGGCATGTCACCCGCACGATCTGTCCGTTGGGGAATTCCAACGCATCATGATGCGTGTGCGGATTTGCGAGGTTCACCTGCCGGAAGCGGGCAACCTTTTGCCCGGTCTTGCCGAACCGCCAGCCCGGCAGAAGGTGACCGAACAGATGGTCGATCTCGACCTCCTTCTCGAAAGCAACCTCAGTCCCGGGAAGAAGGCAGACCGCCACATTCGGCTCTCCGACTGCAGCGAAACCGCGTGTGCTGGTGTTGTCGAACCTGGTCGTCACCAGCTCGTCGGCGACTCTTGCCGGGCGTGATGCGACGCAGTGCAGACTATAGTCGCACATAGAAGTCCTCCTCTTCAGCGAACAGCCGAAATGGTTGTCCTTCTGGCAGGATTGGTACCGCGCGCCGGTGGCAATCTTGTGTCCGCACCGTCAGGTCTCTTCACAAGAACGGGATCGTTTGACGAGCGCGCGCTTGAACGTCCAAGCGCGTCAGACGCGGTGGCGTCAGCGCTTCGCATGTCGCCTGCATTGTCGTGATTGCCACCAGACGACAACGTTGCTGGACGGCATGAGCTTGCAACTGCTCAGCATCGTGCCGCTCCACATCAGGTTGGCCATGCCGACTTCGATCGCGGCGCAGGCAAGGGCATCCCGTCTCGGGCGTGCGAACAAGATGACGTCGGCGCCCTCGGGCCGCGGAGCTGCTGATGGAACTTCCCGAGCCAGTGCCAAAACGAGAATATTGAACCTGGCTCTTTAACCCCCATTTTGCCCTATAATCGGTCGAACCTGTCTCTCGATCCGAACGACATATAAATACGACGAGAGGAGGCGATCCATGCGTATTGGACCGTTCCAACTCAAGAGCTTGGCGGCGGCTGGCATCCTGACCGGCGCAATCGCCGTTTCCTCGAGCGCTTTCGCGGGAACGGCCTACACACCGTCTGTCGAGGCGGCGCGGAACGCGGCTTCTGCCGCGGTGCAGTCGGTGGTGCGCGACGCGCGGGACAACGCTGCACGCGAGCGATCCTTGCGCCGTAGTCCGTCCGATCGTGCGAAAACCAGCCACCGGTGGCACGGCGGCGAGCGGCGGTAGCAGCCCCGCGGCTATCAATTCGAACGCACCGCCAGCAGCGCAACTGCTGTCGCGGGCCCGTAAGTTTCTGTGCGTGCGACGTTGAAGGCTCGGTGCATGCAGCACTGACATGCCAAGGGCTTGTCACGGACCAAGCCCAGGTTTCACAACCACTTGCTGCTTGTCGCCTCGGCAGGTCGACGGCTATCCGCAGCGTCCTCAATCAGCGACGCTTATAATCCATAGCCCGCCGCCGCGCTGTTCCGCTTGGGTGAACGGCCGTATTGCACCATCGTTTCGACATTGCTGTACGCGGCCCAGATCGGCCGCGCCGCGTCGCATCACAGCATCCGCATTTGGGGCCGTGCGGAAGCTGAGAAATTTCAAGAACAATTCAGGTCGGCGCCACAGCGTTTTCACCCCCGCTGGGGCGCGCCCGTCGGCCGAATTTCAGGAGAGCCACGGCGGACCCAAACAGCGGGTCGCAGGGGCATGATCGCAACCACAAGCGAACCGATCGAGCCCGACTTTTTTGAGGGGATTTCTTCCATGAAGGTCCGGCTGCACCAGCTGATGATCGCGATGCTCGCGACCGTCGGCACGGCCAACGCCAACCCCCGGATGGGGGGCAGCGTCTACGTGCCGCCTCCCCCGCCGCCGCGGATCTCGGCGCCTCCACGCGTTTACGTGGCGCCGCCGTCGATCGACGTGAGAAGCGCGGTGCCGACGTCGGTCAATACCAGCACGACCAGCATCAACAGCGCGAACACGGCCAGCACGAACAACTCGTGGTCGGGGGGAAATTCCACCTGGTCATCGCACACATCCAACACGGCTGCGACGTCGGCGCCCCCAGCACCGACCTTCTCGGAAGTCACCTGGCCGATGGTGCAGAACACCATCGCGGCCCTGCCGCCGCAAAACGCCTTCGCGCCGGGCACCGCCATGTGGAACGCCAATAACGGCACTGTCACGTTCAGTCCTCAGGGCGCGGCCATTGTCGTCGGCGGGATCGTGGTCGGAGGGGTCGTCAACAGCTACATGCCCACCTGGACCGGCCGCCCGCTGAGCCCCGAGGACCAGCGCGCGCTTGCGCTCACGACCACACTGATCGTTACGGCTCCGGCCGGCGTGCCTTCGGCGCTCGTCGCTACCTACGGCGCCAATCTCACCATGAGCGTCAGCGACCGAATCGAGACGAACTTTAGAGGCGATGATCCGGCCTCGGTCGTAACCAGAGGCGTTCTTACCGGGGCGACGGCGGGCGGCGTGGCCGCGACCGGAGCGCAAGTGTTGTTCTGGATCGGTGCGACCAGCACAGCGCCGGCGACCGGGACCATCGCGCTTGCGGTCGGCGGCGCGACCGCAGCCGCATATGTGATCCGCCCCGCGGTCGGCGCGGCCGTCGACGCCGCATCGAACTTCTACAACGACACCGTGGCCAACGTGACCCAGCACCTCAACAACATGTACTCCCCCGGCACGCAGTAGATGCCGACGCCGGTGCCAAGGCCGCCGCAACGCGACTGATCTGCCCGAAAATGAATGTCTCGATGAAGATGTTGCAAGCCCTACTCGTTGGAGCGGCTTTGACGGCCGCGGCGTCGCATCAGGCGGCCGCTCAGGACACCTCGCCTCAAGCCATGGCAGCGGCCCGCGAGCTTACGCTGCTGACCTCGGTCGGCGTCTTGCCGCAGATCGTCGCGAGCTACACCGAAAAGACCTGGCCGCCGCTGGAAAAGACCCTGCGGCAGAAAAATCCCAAGCTTGATGCGACAACTGTCACTGAGCTTCGCAAGGAGTTCGAGATTCTCCAGGTGACCGCATTGCGCGACATCATGTCGAACGCCGCGCCCATCTATGCACGCTACTTCACCGCCAAGGAGCTTCGCGATCTGGTCGCGTTCTACAAGTCGCCGACGGGAAAGAAGGCGCTGATTGCCATGCCGCAGGCGAGCCTGGACATGGTGGCGGGCGTCGCGCCGCGACTGCAACAGCTGAGCGAGAACGCGAACCAGAAGTTTGCTGAAATCCTGAAGCAGCGCGGCTTCGAGCCATAAAGGCCAGCCATCCGGCGACAAGTGGCCGCAGCGCCACGCGCGGTTTCGAGCGGAACCAGGGCCGTGACGGCGATGCGGCCGCTTTCGCCGACCTGTTGAGGAAACGTTTCCCCTCTAGCCGAAGTGGTGCTGCCGGACTACAGTTTTACCGGGGTAGCGGCCTTTTTCCGATCTTGGCCGCGTTGCGGGGCGTCATGAAAAATCTGGGAAGGATGTGTCGGGCACACGCCCGGCGGCTGTATGGTAGTGCAACGTTTGCTGGCGCGGTGTGCGCCGTCAGCGGCGTGCTCGGCTCCGTTCCGGCACAGGCAACCCCACCACCGTCCACCACGCTACCGTCCGACCAGGCCGCCGGTCAGGAAAGCGCGCAAACGACACAGACCACCATCGTCGTCGTGAACACGACGATTCAGATCATCCGCGACGGCCTTCAGTCGATCCTGCCCACCGGACAGACCGGCCAGCTGGCTTTTTCCGCCGACGGGCTGGACGAGCTTGGGATTGATGCGCTGGGCTATTCGGGGAAGCGAAAGCGCATCCAGAGCAACCCGCTCTACAAGGCGCCATTGCAAGCGAAGCCGGTCTCCGCCTCCAGGGTGATCTACGCGGTCTGGGGTCAGGGCTACGTCGATCGCGAATGGCGCGATGCCTCGAACCGCGGCATCGACTTTGGCCGCAGATCGACCACCGTCGGCGGCATCATGGGCTTCGACGCCGTGATCACCAACGTCAGGACCTCGAACGACGCGGTCGTCGTCGGCTTGCTCGCCAGCGAAACCTCGACCACGACCAAAGGCAATGACAACTCGAAGACGCACACCCGTGGTCCGGGCGTCGGCGTCTATGCGGCCTATGTGGTCGGGCAGTTCTCGGTTGACGGCGTTTACAAGGCCGACTTCTTCAACCTGACCCGAACGGCGCCGAACATCGCCAATCTCGACCTCGGCATGACCAACCATGTCGTTGCAGCGAACTTCAGCTACAAAATCCCGCTGCAGAATGCCTGGTGGGTCGAGCCGACGGTCGGCTTCTCACGGACCTGGCTGAACTGGGACGACCGCTCTGCGGCACTCGGTTACGAGAATGGCCGGGAATGGCGCGTCCAGGGCGGCGCGCGAACCGGACTGTCGTACAACTGGAACACGATGCGCGTCGATCCTTCGATGTCGTTTATCCTGTACTCTCCGGTTTCCGTCGAGGGCGGCGCGATCCCCGTGGCCTCCGGCCAGCCGGCTTCGCCGCTCGATGAAGGCAAAGTGTTCGGTCAGGTCATCGGCAAAATGAACTTCGCCATCAGCAACCTCCTGTCGAGCTACGTCGAGGGCGAGGTGCGCGGCGGCCATGGCGTGCTGGGCGCGGCCGGACGCCTGGGCGTACGACGCACGTTGCAGTGATCGACAAACGAAATGGGTGAACCGTGCGCCAGCGGCGGCTCGCTTCGCTCGGCCCTTTTTGCGCAATCGCACGGACGACGCTGGTCCTGACCGGCTGCGCCTTCGCGTTTCTTTCGATGAGCGCTGCTGCGCAGGCGCAAGCCACGTCGCCGCTCGGCGCGGCCGCAAGCCAGCAGCTCATCACCCGCGATCCCGCCAAGCTGACGTTTCCGCGCGAATACTGGGACCCGGAGCATCGCGCCTATCTGCCGATCGTTGAACTGCTGCAGGGCGATTGGGACAAGCGCATCAAGATCGATCCCCCGCCCAGCGGTCAGGCGCAGCTCCTCGAGGAGATTCGCTACCTGCACTCGCTGATCGGCCAGCGCGAGCAGCGGCGAGAGGAAATCGTCGCGCAGCATACATCGCCGATCCTTCCGTATTTTTTTCCGATGCTGCTGATGAATCAAACCAGCCATCGGCGAACCTTCGAGCTGATGAGCTTCACCAACTCGATGGGCCTGATCGTCAACGTGTACAAGCATCGCTTCAATCGCGCGCGGCCGGCGCAGCTCTCGCCGAGCCTGATGCCGATGATCACGACGCCGGGCCATCCGGCCTATCCGTCGGGACACGGCTTCCAGTCCTGGCTTGGCGCGATTGCGCTGGCCGAGGTCCGTCCGGACGCGCGTCCGGCGCTGATCGCCATGGCGCAGCGCATCGGCCACAACCGCGAAATTGCCGGCGTTCACTATCCGAGCGATACCAAGGCCGGACAGATGCTCGCCGACCAGGTTCTCGCTATCGCCAAAGAGGGAAAGCTCTTTCAGGAGCTGCTGGCCGAAGCCAAGGCCGAGTGGCGCTAGCCATCGACGAGCGCTGGTTCGATCTATGCTCGGCTGGCTCAAATCGTTGCCGCCGGCAACCATCGCAATCAACGGTGTTTATGGCCCATAGTCGGCAACCTGCCTGTTCCGCAGCGGCGAGCAAGGGTATCATTGTGCCTGGAAGATTTGCTCGACAAGGCCGCGTTGCCTGAGGCGCTTTTTTGCCGACCCCGCTTGGCTCTTTTTCGGGAGAGATCCATGAAAATTCGACTGCGCCATTTGACGATTGTGATGCTCGCGACCGCGGCGACCGTCGGCACGGCCAGCGCCAACCCCAGGATGGGCGGCGGCGTTTCCGTGAGCGTTCCGCGCGCGCCGGTCCACTACGGCAACCCCGGCGCTGGCGCTGGTTCGGCGGCGGCGTCCGCGGCTGCTAACGCAAGCCGCACCGCTGCGGAGGCGGCTCGCGCGGGGACCGGGGCCTCGGGCGCTTGGCAGGTGGGTGGCATCGACAGCGCACCGCGCACCGGGCATATCGGTCCGTCCGGTGGCGGCGGCGGCGGCATGGCTCCCGGTAAGTACGGCGTCTGGGTGAACACAGCGATCGGCAGCGGAGCGCCCAATGTCGGCGCCGGCGGCGGAGGAGAAAATTACGGGCCGGAAGATTTCCTTATCGATATCCACAACGAAGCCTCGACCGTCGGCTGCACGAGTTCGAGTTGCAATCATCCGAATCGGGCTCACGGGACCGGCGGTCCGGCCGACCCGCCGGTCAAATCCGGCTCCGGGGGTAACTCCGGTTCCGGCCCAAAGGTCGCCACCACGACACCCACAGGCGGCAAAGCGCCGACCACGACGTTGCCCGGGCCGACCGGCGGCACCACGACGACCGCGAGCCAGCCCGGCGATCCGCCGGATGCGAAAAGGCCGCTGACGCAGGATGAGCATCAGCGACTCGTCGACAACGCGACGCGGCTCCAGGACGAGACCAAGAGACTGGACCAGGTCGTTCGGGATCTGAACGAACTGGTCAACCGTGCGTCGGATGGCACCCTGACGCCGGCTCAGAAGGAAGATCTTGCAAAGCGGGGCGGAGTTGATGCCGTCAACAAGCAAATCATCGACACCAGCAATCAGTCCAGAGCGACGGACAAGGATGCCAAGCGGGCCCAACAGGAAGCGCGGAACAACGACTCCTATCGTTATGTTCGTTGACGCTGCTGCAATCCTTGTGCTCGCGTAGCGGCGGCAAGCAATCTTGAGCGAGCCCATCGTTCGCACTGTCGCGCGGACGATGGGCAATTTGTAACGCCGGAACAGTGACGGACACAGTGCGGTATCTTTCTGGATCAGCCCTGGCTCAGATTGTCGCGATCTCGGTTCTTCTCGCCGGCGTCGCATTGCCGGGCCGGGCCCTGGCGCAGGCGACGTCCGCTGATGCCAAGGCGTGCATGACGGCATCCGGCAACGACCGGGTTGCGGCCTGCACGCGGGCCATCGATTCCGGCAAACACAAGGGAACCGACCTCGCGACCTTGCACATCGTTCGCGGCATGGCTGCGTCCGGCGCGGGACAATTCGACAGCGTCCTTGCCGATCTGGATCGGGCGATCCGGCTCGCGCCCAAGAGCGCGTTGGGTTACTTCAGCCGTGCGTACGTCTATCGCGCCAAGGGCGACGACGACCGCGCGATTGCCGACTACACGCAAGCCATCGTGCTCGGTCGCAAAAATGCCCTGGCCCGCAATTTCCGCGGCAACATCTATCTCGACAAGGGCGACTACAACCGGGCCATCATCGACTATACGGAAGCGATCAAGCTCAGGCCCAGGCTCGCGTCGGCCTATGCGGGCCGTGCGCATGCCCGGCGCGCCAGGGGCGAGCACGACCGCGCCATCGCCGACTACACGCAGGCCATCAAGCACAATCCGGGTCTGACGGTCGCCTATGCGGGCCGCGGCCGCGCCCATCTGGCCAAAGGCGACAACGAACGCGCCGCCGCCGACTACACCGAGACGCTGAAGCGGGATTCCACGCTGGCCTTTGCCCACGCCAACCGCGGCCGTGCCTATCTCAAGCTCGACCGGCTCGATCCGGCGCTGGCCGATTTCGAGCAAGCCCTCAAGCTCGACCCGCAGGACGCCGGCGCGCTGTTCGGCCGCGGCACGGTCAAGCTGAAGAAGGGCGACGCGGCCGGCGGCAACGCCGACATCGAGGCGGCGAAGAAAATTCAGGCAGACGTTGCGGAGGCTTTTGCCCGTTAGAGCGCGCTTGCTGGCACAAAGTTAACGCGCGACAGCCGGATCGATCCGGCGCGCTTCCGCCAAATCGGCGTCCGCGCCTTGCTTGTCGCCGATTTTATCCTTCGCCAAGCTGCGCTGATAAAAGGCCTTGGCGTCACTCGGATTGATCCTGATCGCCCGGTCAAAATCGACGATGGCGCGGCCGAATTGACCCTTCGCGCTGTTAGCTTCGCCGCGATAGCGGAACGCCCGCGCGTCGCTCTGTTGGAGCTTGATCGAGCGATCATAGTCGCGAATGGCACGGTCGTATTGGCCCTTGGCTGCATAGGCCAGGCCGCGGTCCATGACGTATTCGCCATCGCGCGGATTGAGGCTGATGGCCCGGTCGTAGCTCTTGATCGCGAGGTCGTGCTGGCCCTTGTCGGCTAGCGCGAGGCCGCGGTTGTAAAATGGCACGTCTACTTTGGAATTGAGCCTGATCGCCTGGTCGTAGTCCTCGATGGCGCGGTCCATGTCGCCTTTGACGTGATAGGCAAAGCCGCGCCGGTTGAAGGCCCGTGCGAGATCTGCGCCTTTCGCCAAGCCCGACTGAATGACAGCGGTGCAACCCTCGACCCGTTGGTCCGGTGTCGGCTCGCCTGCGTTGCACCAGATCAACTGCTTCTCGATCTGGCCATGCGCCGACGAAGACGGCCACGCCAGCGTCGGGGCCAGAACGATGGCGCAGACAGCGAATCCTGCTTTGGCAGGCATCATTCGAGAGCTTTGTATTTCGTCTCGCGGCTCCAATAGTCCGGAAAACCAACGACGCTTTGCAGCTCCGTGAACGAAATCGCCGGCGGCGGCGCGGCATTCGAATTGGGCTTCAGCGCCTCGAGCGTCGCCTGAATCGCGGTGATCGACGAGGAGAGCAGCATCACCGGATAGAGCGCGAGCTTGTAGCCGACCTCCTGCAATTTCGCGGGCGAAAGCACCGGCGTCTTGCCGCCGGGCACCATGTTGGCCATGCAGGGCTTCTTCATTGCCGCGCAGTAGCGGCGCATCTCGTCCTCGGTCTCCGGCGCCTCGAAGAAGATGATGTCGGCACCCTCCGCCTCGAAATCCTTGCAGCGCGCGAGCGCTTCGTCGAAACCGTGCACCGCGCGCGCGTCGGTGCGCGCCATGATCAGGATGTCGGCATCGCCGCGCGCATCGACCGCGGCGCGGATCTTCATGCGCGCCTCCTCGCGCGGGATCACCTGCTTGCCCTTGGTGTGGCCGCACTTCTTGGGGCTCACCTGGTCCTCGATCATGACGCAGGCCGCGCCGGCGCGCGCGTATTCGACCACGGTGCGCTGCACGTTGAGCGCATTGCCATAGCCGGTGTCACCGTCGCCGATCACCGGTATCTGGCCGGCCGCGGCACAGCAGTTGCGCAGCGTATCGACCATCTCGGTGAAGCTGATCAGGCCGGTGTCCGGCAGGCCAAGCCGCGACGCCGAGACGGCGAAGCCGCTCATGAACATGACCTTGAAACCCGCTGCGGCAGCAAGCCTGGCCGAGAGCCCGTCGTAGCATCCGGGCATGACTTCGATGGTCGGTTGAGCCAAGAGTTCGCGAAGGCGCTGAGCGGGTGTCACGGGCGTTTCCTCGGTGCGTAAATTGGTTCGGCCGAGACGCTGAGCGCCCCGGCCGGTTTCGTCAAGGACTCTCCGCCGTCATTCCGGCCGAGCGAAGCGAGAGCCGGAATCCATAACCACCGCCGCGGAGTATGGATTCCGGGTTCACGCCATAGCGCGTCGAAGACGCGCGTAAACGCGCTGGTGCCGCGCGTGCCCCGGAATGACGGCGGTGGCTATTTCGGCGGCTCGATACCGGCCGCCTTGATGGCCGCGGCATAGGCGGCGAAGTCCTTCTGGAACACGGCGAGCGACTGGTCGACGCCCATTCCGCCCGGAATGATGCCGAGCTTGGACAGCCGCTCGGACATCTCCGGCGAGCGGGCGAACGCTGCGATCTCGTTTCGCAGCGACGTCAGGATCGGCTCGGGTGTGCCCGCCGGCGCAAAGAAGCCGTTCCAGGACGAGAACTCGAAGCCGGGGATCGTCTCGGCTACCGTCGGGATGTCCGGCGCAGCGGAAATGCGCTGCGCCGTGCCGACCGCGATCAAGCGGACCTTGTCGCTGTCGATGTGCGGCAAGAGCGACGATGAGTTGCCGAAGTAGAGATCGACCTGGCCTGCGACCAGGTCGGAGATCGCCTGCGGCTCGCTCTTCTGCGGCACCATCACGAGGTCAATGCCGGCGCGCGCGAACAGCAGCACCGGCGCGAGGTGGCTGATGTTCTGCGTGCCGGCGACGGTGAAGTTCAGCTTGCCGGGATTGGCCCTGGCGTAGGGGATCAGCTCCGGCAGATTTTTCACCGGCAGCGAGCGTCTGATCGCGATCATCTGTGTGCCGGTGCCGATGTTGGTGACCGGCACGAGCTGCTTCAGCGGATCGAAGTTGAGCTTCTGCAGCTGCGGCGTGAGCACCGCGACCGACGACGCGGAGAACAGCAGCGTGTAGCCGTCGGGCGCGGCGGTCGCGACCGCGCCGGTGGCCAGCGCCCCGCCCGCGCTCGGACGGTTCTCGACCACGAAGCTCTGGCCGAATTTGCTCGAAAGGCGCTGCGCGCCGAGCCGCGCCATCATGTCGGTGTTGCCGCCCGCGCCGAACGGCACCAGCACGGTTACCGGCCGCGACGGCCAGTCCTGCGCACGGATCGGGGCGACCAATCCCGCGAGAAGCGCCAATGCGGTCAGCAGCAGGAAGCGAAGCGATCGAAGCATGTCATTCCCCAATTCCTGGAGGCAGACGGCAGCACCATGGCACGAAAAGCGCCCGGTAGTTTTGCCTCCAATTTGTGCCGGACGCCACAAAGCAACTCCCGCGCCAGCAGCCGGCCCCGCAACGCCTCGGTAACCTATTGAAAAAACTTATGTTCCTGTGTCGCAGTGGCGCGGGCGCGAAACCATGGTTATACTGTGTCTTTAGTGGGCGGCCGCGCCGTCCTGTGGCGTCGCCCCCACTAAATAGTGAAAACCCGACCTGTCGGCCCGTCTCTGAGGCGGGCCGTCGAACTTTTTTGGAACCGACTGCGATGGCTGCCCCGAACCGCCCGGACCATATCCGTCTCACCTCGCATCCCGACCCGGAGGCGAAGCAGCGCTTCCCGATCCAGTGGGGCGCGGCGAGCGTCCGCGAGCGCGGGCCGGTGATCGGCACGGTGTCGAAGCCCGGCCTGCGCAACGTGATCGGCAGCCACGGCGGCTCCTATGCGGTCTACCGCGCGCTCGCGGTGTCGGCCGGCGCGCTCGATCCGATCCGGCGGCCGGACCTGACCAACACCTTCCCGACCGCCACGATCGGCCCGTTTCCGCAATGGTCGGAGCCGGGAAAGATCGTCTCGCTCGATCCGTGGGGCCATCTCGTCGCCGAGAACTTCAAGGCTGAAATCGCCGAAGGCCTCGACATCCGCCCGAGCATTGCCATCACCAAGGCGCGGCTCGACCTGATCGAGATGCGCGACGCGCTGGAAGCCGGGCGGCTGAAGGCTGACGGGCACGCGATCCATGAGAACGGCTCGCTGTCGGTGACCAAGATCGCGATCGATCCGGTCTGGTATCTGCCCGGCATCGCCGATCGGTTCGGCACCACCGAGACCGCGCTGCGGCGGAGCCTGTTCGAGCAGACCGCGGGCATGTTCCCGGAGCTGGTGACGCGGCCGGACCTGCGCGTGTTCCTGCCGCCGATCGGCGGCATCACCGTCTATCTGTTCGGCGACATGGAGAAGCTCGCCAGTCCGCGCACCCGCTTCACCTGCCGCGTCCACGACGAATGCAACGGCTCCGACGTGTTCGGCTCCGACATCTGCACCTGCCGGCCATATCTCATTCACGGCATCGAGGAGTGCGCGCGCGCGGCGCAACAGGGCGAGTTCGGCATCATCGTCTACAACCGCAAGGAAGGCCGCGCGCTCGGCGAGGTGACCAAGTTCCTGGTCTACAACGCCCGCAAGCGCCAGGAGGGCGGCGACGCCGCCGCGACCTATTTCGAGCGCACCGAGTGCGTCGCCGGCGTCCAGGACGCGCGCTTCCAGCAGCTCATGCCCGATGCGCTGCACTGGCTCGGCATCCGCCGCATCGACCGCTTTGTGTCGATGAGCGACATGAAGCATGACGCATTGGTGAGCCAGGGCATCGACATCGTCGAGCGCATCCCGATCCCGCCGGAGCTCGTGCCGCCGGACGCCCATGTCGAGCTCGAGGCGAAGAAGGCCGCGGGCTACTACACGCCGGAGCCGCAAGCGCCCGGCGCGCTGGAGAACACGGCCGGCCGGCCGCTCGAAAAGTACTGATCGTGTCTGACGAGAGTGCTGCAAAGTCATTGCTCAGCGCCACCGCCGTGCGCGAACGCGCGCACCGGATGCTGGCGCTCGGCCACAAGCTGCCGAACTTCCAGGTTGATCTCGGCAGGCTCGACGACACGGCCAAGCTGGTGATCGACACCACCAAGGCCGCCTACCCTACGCTCGACGTGCCGTTTCATTCGCGCTGGCGGCATTTCGACATCGACGGGTTCGACTACTGGGACGAGATCGACAAGGCGATGGCGTGGCCGTCGGCGGCCGAGCGCTCGCGCACCGCAATCGACCTCGTGATCGTCAGCGTGCTGCTCGATGCCGGCGCGGGACCGAACTGGAAATTCCTCTATCCGGTGAGCGGCGAATATGTCACCCGCTCCGAAGGGCTCGCGCTCGCAAGCCTGGTGATGTT
>JAIESI010000101.1 GCA_019746135.1 Xanthobacteraceae bacterium | reverse complement strand
AAGTGATCCGCGACGGCGTCACCTTCGCGCGCGCCTATGATCTTCGCGGCCGCACCGTCACCGATCTCTTCACTGAGCCGCCGGTGAAGTAGATTCCGGCCGCATCAGGCATTCGTTGTAGCGGGTGAAATCGTAGAGCCGCGGCTCCGGAAGCTGCAGGAAGCCGTAGGGCGGGAACAACGGCTCCTGATCGCGCAGCCGCGACGCCTCGCCGCATCGCTCGATGCGGTCGGGAAAAAACGCCAGCGCGTAGCTCCTGACATTGCTGAACTTGTTGAGCTCCGCGAACTTCTCCTCCACGCAGGTCGTCAGCATCAGGTTCTGCCCGGCCGGCACGCGCGCGGCCTGCGGCGAGCGGACCCGCTCCGCTTGCGCCGCGCAGGACGCAAACAGCACCGCCTTGTTGTGGTACAGGACCTTGAGCAGTTGCTGCATCTTTTCGGAGCCGGCCCGGGGTCCGCCCTCGCCGCGCGCGATCGCCTGCATCAGCCCGTCGTATTCGCGGCGGACGCTGCCCTCCATCGACGCATAGAGATCCTGCGTCAGGGCGTCCTGGCCGAGCGCCGGCCCGGCGACCGCGGCAAGCACCAGAAGCGCAGCGAGGCGCACCATCGCTAGCGGCCGTGCGCGAACGCCCAGTAAAGCTCGCGCGCCTTGCGGAACATCGGCCCGGGCTGCAACGCACGCTCGCCGATCCGCGTGATCGGCATCACCTTCGACGCGTTGCCGGTGGCGAAAATCTCGTCGGCCGTCTCGAAGTCGCCATAGCGCAGCGTCTGCTCGACCACCGAAATGCCGCCGGCGCGCAGCAGCTTGATCACCCGCTGCCGGGTGATGCCGGCGAGGAACGCGCCGGTCGGGATCGGCGTGAACACCACGCCGTCTTTGGCCATGAACACGTTGGAGTTGGCAAGCTCGGCAACGTTGCCGAGCGCATCGCAAACGATGCAGTTGTCGAAGCCGCGCGAGCGCGCCTCGAGCATCGCCCGCGCGTTGTTGGGGTAAAGGCAGCCGGCCTTGGCATCGACCGGTGCGGTGTCGATGGTCGGCCGGCGATAGGGCGACAGCGTGATCGAGAAGCCCTCGGGCTTGCGCATCGGCGTGTCGTAAAGCGCGAGGCACCAGCGCGCCGAATCCGGATCGGGCGGCAGCGCCTGCGGGCCGGCGCGCTCGGCCCAGACCATCGGCCGCACATAGAGCGGCGTGCCCGCCGCGAACTTCTTGATGCCGTCATGAACCAGCTCGATCCAGCGCTCGGTCGGAACTCCGGGATTGAGATGCATGGTCCTGGCGGAGGCGTTCACCCGCGCGCAATGCAGGTCGAGGTCGGGCGCGACCCCTTCGAACACGCGCGCGCCGTCGAACACCGAGGAACCGAGCCAGATCGCGTGCGTTCGCACGTTCCAGAGCGGGATGTTGCCCTCGTGCCACTTGCCGTCAAAGAACGTCCAGGTCTGCGACCAATCCGCCATCGCGCACTCCACTTCGCGTCACAGGCCCGATCATAGCGGCAAGGCATCGCCTTGGGACCGGGATCACCGCGACAATGCCCGCCGCGGCTCGTAAAATTCGCACGACCATACAGGGCCGTGCCGTGGCCCGCCCATGAATATTGCTGATCGGAGGCATTCCCATGCCCTACGTGTTCGACGCCTACGGCACGCTGTTCGACGTGCATGCCGCGATCGGCCGCCACCGCGCGGCGGTGGGGCCGGAGGCCGACCGCTTTTCCGACCTGTGGCGGGTGAAGCAGCTCGAATACACCTGGACCGGCACGCTCGCCGGCCGCTACGCCGACTTCTGGAGCTTGACGCAGCGCGCGCTCGACTTCTGCTTCGAGCGGTTCCCGGCGGTCGACCGATCGCTCCGCGGCGACCTGCTCAACGCTTACCTGGAGCTCGATGCCTACCCGGACGCCCACAAAGTGCTGCGCGAGCTCAAGGCGCGCGGCGACAAGACCGCGATCCTGTCCAACGGCGCGCCGCCAATGCTCGTGTCGGCCCTCGCAGCCGCGGGCCTCAAGTCCGAGCTCGACGCCGTGCTCTCGGTCGACGTGCTGAAGATGTTCAAGCCGCGCATGGAGGTCTATGCGCTGGTCACCCGGGAGTTTGCCTGCAAGCCGGCCGACGTGGTGTTCGTCTCGTCCAACCGCTGGGACGCGATGGGCGCGACGACGTTCGGCTTCCGCACCGTCTGGATCAACCGCGCCGGAAACCCGGACGAATACACCGACTCTCCACCGGACGCGGTCGTGCCGGACCTGACCGGCGTCTTGTCCGTGCGCTGACTGAGGTCGTCATTCCGGGGTGCGAACGCCGTTCGCGAGCCCGGAATCCAGCTACGGAGGAAATCCCTCCTTGTCTGGTTTCCAGGTTCGCGCCTGACGGCGCGCCCCGGAATGACGGCGGAGTGCCGCGCTACTTCGGAAAATCGCCCTTGCAGGCACCCGGCCGCGACTGCCACTCGTCCCACCAGAAGCCGCACTTCGAGCAGCCGCCGAGCACGAGCCCGAGGGCCAGAAGGCTGGTCAGGATGGTCAGCCGTTTGAACATGCGCGCCTCATGGTGCGGATCACAATCTAGCAAACCGCAAAACCCTTGAAGAGCCGTTTAGGCCGCCAAGGCGTCCAAAATCCGGGCCCAGCTCCGGATCCCCTTGTGGAACGAGGTCAGGTCGAACTTCTCGTTCGGCGAATGCACCCGGTCGTCGTCGAGCGCAAAGCCGACCATCAGCGAGTCCATGCCGAGCACGCTCTTGAAATCGCCCACGATCGGGATCGAGCCGCCGGCCCCGATGGTGACTGCCTTCCGGCCCCACTCGGCCGCGAGCGCGGTCCGCGCCTTGTCGAGGGACGGGTTGTCGAACGGAAGTTGGAGGGCGGGCGAATCGGCGAAATTGGCGAACTCCACCGTGCAGTCGGCTGGCAGCCGCGCCTTGACGAAGGCCTGGAACGCTGAGCGGATATTCTTCGGGTCCTGTTGTCCCACCAGCCGGAACGACACCTTGCCCAGCGCCTTGCCGGGAATGACGGTCTTTGCGCCCTCGCCGGTATAGCCGCCGATGATGCCGTTGATCTCGGCCGTAGGCCTCGTCGCGATCTGCTCGATCAGCATCCGGTCGGTCTCGCCGGCCGGGACCTTGAGCCCGACCTGGCCGAGGAATTTCTCGGGCGTGAGGTTGAGGCCCTTGAGGTCGGCCTTCACGTCGGCGGGCAGCTCCGGCACGCCGTCGTAGAATCCGGGAATGGTGACACGGCCATTGTCGTCATGCATCGCAGCAAGAATTTTGCTGAGCACGCGCAACGGGTTCTGCGCCGCACCGCCGAACAGGCCGGAGTGCAGGTCGCGGTCGGCACAGGTGAGCCGCACCTCCTCGTAGACCAGCCCGCGCAGCGACGTGGTGATCGCCGGGGTCTGCTGGTCCCACATGCTGGTGTCGCAGATCAGCGCCAGGTCGAGCTTGAACTCGTCGGCATTGTTGCGGACGAAATCAAACAGGTGCTTGGAGCCGCACTCCTCCTCCCCCTCGATCATCATGGTGATGGGCAGCGGCAGCGAGCCGGTCACCGCCTTGTAGGCCCGGCAGGCTTCGACGAACGTCATGGCCTGCCCTTTGTCGTCGCAGGCCCCGCGGGCGATGATGACCTTGCGGCCGTCGGGCAGCGTCTCGAGCCGCGGCTCGAACGGCGGGTGGGTCCACTCACCGAGCGGATCGACTGGCTGCACGTCGTAGTGACCGTAGAACAGAACGCGCGGCTTGTTGCCTCCAGACTTGCCGTTCGCTTTGCCGTTGCCCGACTTGCCTACGACGATCGGATGACCACCGGTCGGACGCACTTCGGATTCAAAACCGATGCTCTTCAGATCCGCCGCGACATGCTCGGCGGCGGCGCGGCACGACTCTTTATATGCAGGATCGGTGGACACCGACTGGATCCGCAGCAGCGCGAACAGCCGTTCGAGACTCGCGTCGAGGTCGCGATCGATCCGCTCCAGCACCGCTTGAATTTGGCTCATCGCGCTCTCCGCAAGAAAGGCATCGGGTTTCCTGCGTCACTCATAGCAGAACCCGAGGGCCCGGACGCAAGCCCCACGGTCATTTGGCATGCTATTGAGAAAATTGAGGAAATCCAGGTTCCGCGCGGCACGAATTCGGCGCGGTGTCACCGGCATTTCCGGCGTTCCGCAACGGGCTGATCCATCCGCGCGCGTACGCTTGTGTCGGACCCGCGACGCTGGCTTTCCGCAGGACGAAACACCCGCCGCACACCGGCATTGTTTTCATCGCGTGCGCGGCACGTCGCGCCACTTCAAAGCACAGTGCATAATCGTCCAATTTAGAAAATTCCGAGCTGATGATTTTTTGCGTGGCCGGTGCATGCGTCGATTGCCAACGCAACGCGACATCGCAACGGATGTGAATCCTCGTTTCTCAAATTCGGCCGCAAGGATTTGATTGTTGCGATCGGTGCGCCGCGACATGCCGAGCGCGCATCAACTCGCCGCTCTTATAAAATTCGCCATGGCAAAGTCTACGCCGTGAAGCGTGCAGCGCCGCATGATTGTACTTCATGCGCGATGACGCCTGTCGCTGCTGTGACCTTCTCGCAACGCATCACGATTGATTCCCTGCAAACCCGTGCCGCCACTGCGTTCGCCGCGCTTCCCGCCTTGTGTTCCATAAGCCGGTGATATTCAATGAGGGAAATCCGCCGTCAGTGCGGTTGAGGGCGTGAGGCCATGGACGAACTTGTTGACCGTCTTGTCGCCAGCACTGGCGTGGAGCGGGCCGTGGCCGAGAAAGCGGTTGGAATCATTTTGGCTTTTCTTTTGAAGGAAGGCCCATCGGACAAAGTGCAGGCGCTCATCAGCGCGATGCCCGGAGCGGACGCTGCGGTGCAGGCGGCGTCGGGCGAAGGCGGCTTTGGCATGGGCGGCATCATGGGCGTCGGCACGAAATTGATGGCCGCGGGACTCGGCATGGATCAGATGCAGGGCGTTACCCGCGAGTTGATTGCGTTTGCCCGCGAGAAGGCGGGCGAGGATACGGTCGGCGAAATCGTCGGTTCGATTCCCGGCCTCGGTCAATTCGTCTGATCGGCTTGGTGCAGGGTGGGCTTGGTGAACTGAGCGATCATGGCGAACTATCCTGTCAGAGAAATCTCCGACATCGGAGCGGACGACGCTGGCCGACTCAAATCGGTCGGCATCCGCACCACGCTCGGCCTGCTTGACGCTGCCAGCAACCCGAAGGGCCGCAAGCTGTTGGCCGAAGAGATCGGCATCGATGAAAAGCGCATCCTGAGCTGGGCCAACACCGCCGACCGGATGCGGATCAAGGGGATCGGTTCGGAATATGCCGATCTTTTGCAGGCCGCCGGCGTCGATACGGTGAAGGAGTTGAAGTACCGCAATCCGGGCAAGCTCGCCGAGGCGATGGCTGCGATCAACGGCAAGCGCAAGCTCGCCCGTGTGCTGCCCTCCCCCCGCGCCGTCGAGCGCTGGGTCGAGCAGGCCAAGCGCATCCAGCTCAAGATCACCTATCGCTAGAGCATTTTCCGGCGAAAGCCTGCCCCGGACTTGATCCGGGGTGTGCAGCGGTTCGCCGCAGAAAATGCGACCAAACTACAAAGGCCGGAGCCGTTTCCTATTCCGCAGGAACGGGAACGGCTCGTAGCGGCAGCCCGGTACCGCTTGACACCTTAAGCCCCGGCGCGCAAAGCGAGTCCCCATGACGATGACCGGGGGGATCGACCAGTCGTTCGGGGAAGGCAGCCTGTTCGGCAAGAAGCCGAACGTGCTGACGCGCCTCCTTTCGGAAAAGCGCCCGCTGATCATGGGCATCCTGAACCTGACGCCGGACTCCTTTTCCGACGGCGGCCAGTTCAACGAGACCCAGGCCGCGCTCCAGCACGCCCAGCAGATGATCGCGGCCGGTGCCGACATCATCGACATCGGCGCGGAGTCCACGAGGCCCTATGGCGGCCAGAAGCCGGTGTCGCTGGAGGAGGAACTGGCGCGGCTGAAGGACGTTCTGCCCACGGTCATCCAGATGGGTACGCCGGTCTCGATCGACACCATCAAGCCCGAGGTTGCGCTCTGGGCGCTGGGCCTCGGGGCGAGCATCGTCAACGACGTCTGGGGCCTGCAGCGCGATCCGAACATGGCCCGCGTGGTGGCCGAGGCCGGCGTGCCGGTGATCGTCATGCACAACCGCTACAAGGCGGAGGCGTCGATCAACATCATGTCCGACATCAACGCCTTCTTCTCCCATTCCATCAACCTCGCCGAGAAGGCCGGCATCCTGCGCGAATGCATCGTGCTCGACCCCGGCATCGGCTTCGGCAAGACGCCGGAACAGAGCATGGAGGCGATCGCCAAGCTCGAGGCGTTCAAGCGCTTCGACCTGCCGCTGCTGGTGGGCGCCTCGCGCAAGCGCTTCATCGACACGGTATCGCCGTCCGAACCGCTGCAGCGGATCGGCGGCTCCCTCGCCGCGCACCTGCTGGCGGTGCGCAACGGAGCGGCCATCATCCGGACCCACGACGTTCCCGAGACCATCCAGGCGATCAAGGTCGACAACGCGCTGCGGGCGATCAAATGACCGATCAGGTGTTCGTCAGCGGGCTTGCGCTGCACGCCTACCACGGCGTGATGCAGCACGAGGCCAAGGTCGGCCAGACCTTTAAGCTCGACATCGTGCTCGACATCGACCTAGCCGAGGCATCGCGCACCGACAAGCTGGCTCACACCGTCGGCTACGATCAAGTGGTGTCGGTCGCAAGCGACGCATTCTGCGCCAGGCGCTACCGGCTGGTGGAGGCGGCGGCCGGCGCGGTCGCGGAAGCCGTGCTCGAGCGCTTCCAGCAGGTGATCGCCATCCGCGTCACCATCCACAAGCCGCACGCGCCGATCGCGGCGACCTTCGACGACGTCGGCGTGTCGATCCACCGCATGCGCCAAAGTTAGGGCGATGGCTGAGGCGCTGATCGCGCTCGGCGGCAATGTCGGAGATGTGAGGACGACGCTTGCTCGCGCCATCGCAAGGCTGTGCGACGGAACGGCTGTGCGTCTCCTCGCGCGTTCCTCCGATTACCGCACGCCGCCGTGGGGCGTGACCGAGCAGCCGCCCTTCATCAACTGCGCGATCGTTGCCGAAACCGGCCTTTCGCCGCAGGCGCTGCTCGCCCGCGCCCAGGCGGTCGAGCGCGAGTTCGGGCGCGACCGCGCGCGCGAGCAGCGCTGGGGTCCGCGCATGCTCGACATCGACCTCATCGATTATGGCGGTGTCACTCTCGACGTGCCCGAGCTCACCCTGCCGCATCCCCGTGCATTGGAACGCGCCTTCGTTCTCATGCCGATCGCCGAAATCGCGCCTGACCGGCGCATTGCAGGTATGCGCGTCGCGGACGCGCTGGCCCTGCTCGACCGCACCGGCATAGAAATGCTGCCACCGATCGGGGACAGGAACCAGCCGGCATGAAATTCGCGCACTTCTCCCATGTCTGGGGCAAACCCGACATGACCGCGCAGCAGCGCTACGACCAGCTCTGGCGCGAGCTCGAGCTGTGCGACACGCTGGGCTTCGACTACAGCTTCTGCGTTGAGCACCATTTCCGTCCCGACGAGAGCTGGATGTCGTCGCCCGCGCTCTACGCGGTTGCCGGCAATGCGCGGACCAAGCGGCTGCGGGTCGGCGCGATGGGCTTCGTCGTGCCGCTGCATCATCCGCTGCGGCTTGCGGAAGAGATCGCCATCGTCGACCAGATGTCCGGCGGACGCTTCGAATGCGGCCTCGTGCCCGGCATCTCGCCCGGCTACTTCACGCCGTTCGGGATCGACTACAACTTCCGCAAGTCGCCCACCTTCGAGTTCGTGAACTACCTGCGCGCGGCCTACGGCGACAGGCAGCCGTTCACGTTTCACGGCGACAACCACAAGACCGACAGCGCGCTGCTCGCCGTGCAGCCGTTGCAGAAGCCGCATCCGCCGCTCTGGATGATGAGCCGCGATCCGCCGACGCTGGAGTTCTGCGCGAAGGAAGGCATCAACACCGGCTACTTCATCAACTTTCCGCGCCATGAGGCGGGGCCGCGCTACAAGCAGTTCCTCGCCGACTGGAACAAGGCCGGCCATCCGCGCAAGCCGAACATCGCCTACAGCACCGTGATCTACGTCGACGAGACCGACAAGAAGGCGGTCGAGAACGGCCTGTTCCGGGCAAGCCGCGCCTACGAGGGCCTGCTGCCGCTCGCCGCCCCCGGCGAAACCTTCGAGGACCGGCTTGCCAAGCAGAAGCAGCGCTTCATCGACCGCGGCGAGATCGGCGCGTCGAAGGTGGTGACGAACCTGTTCAACCCGGACTTCATCATGGAGCACGAGTTGGTGTTCGTCGGCTCGCCGGAAACGGTCGCGAAAAAGCTCCGCAAGGCGGCCGAGGTCGGCATGTTCAACACCTTCATGGGTGAGTTCAATTTCGCCGACCTGCCCGAGGCCGAGTTGTTGCGCTCGATCCGGCTGTTCGGCGAAAAGGTGATCCCGGCGCTGCGCGACTACGATCCGTTCTGATAGCATCCACCGGTCGTGTAAGGACTGGTTGCGTAAGGGGGCGTGATGTTCCTGCGTGTGATGCTGGCGGCAGCCCTGCTCGCCTGCCCGCTGGTCGCCCCGCCCGCTGTCGCCGACGACGCGCTCTGGACGCTCCTGAAGAAGCCCGGCCACGTGGTGCTGCTGCGCCACTCCAACGCGCCGGGGCAGGTGCAGGAATCCAACGACATGAACTTCAAGGACTGCTCGATCCAGCGCAACCTCGACGAGGCCGGCCGCGCCCAGGCCGACCGCATCGGCAACGAATTCCGCAAGCGCGGCTTCAAGCAGGTGCGGCTCCTGTCGAGCCTCTACTGCCGCGCGATGGACACGGCCAAGCTCACCAAGCTCGGCCCGGTTACGCCGCAGCCTGATCTCAACCAGGTGTTCATGGCCGACATCCTCGGCATGCGCCAAGCCGGCATCAAAGGCCGCGAACTCCTGAAAACCGCGTCCAAAGGCAAGCTCGCCATTCTGGTCTCGCACGTCACCAACATCCAGGCGATCGCCGGCGTGCAGCTCGATTCCGGACAGATGGCCGTGGTGCATCTCGGCGCCAAAGGCGAGGTCGTCGTGGACGGCAAGATCACGGTACCCTGACCCTCGGTTCGGGCGCGGTTCTTGCTTGGCTCAATCCTCGGCTGAATGAAGGTCGCATTTGGCGTTGCCGTCCCGCCGTGGCATTTTGCGACCATGACCGATGAACTGCCGCTTGCCGCCGAGTTTCCGCCCGCAACCCGGGAGGACTGGCTCAAGCTCGTGCGCTCGGCGCTGAAAGACCGCCCGTTCGAGCGCCTGATCGCCAAGACCTATGACGGCATCCCGATCGAGCCGCTCTATCCCCGCGCCGCCGACGCGCGGCCGGTCGCGGCACGGCGCGGACCGTGGGCGGTGCAGGCCCGCGTCGATCATCCCGATCCGGCCGCGGCCAACGCCGAGGCGTTGCATGAACTCGAGAACGGCGCGACCGGGCTGACGCTGGTGTTCTCGGGTTCGATCGGCGCTTATGGCTACGGCCTGCCCGGCGATCCGAAGTCGATCGCCCGCGCGCTCGAAGGCGTGCACCTCGACGCCATCGCTATCGAGCTGCAGACCGCCGAGCCGACCCGCGAGGCCGCCGATCACGTCGCGGCGCTGGTGAAAAGCCGTGGCCATGCGCCCGGCGCGGTCAGCATCCGCTTTGGCCACGACGCGCTCGGCGCGCACACGCTCACCGGCACGCTGCCGATCCCCTATCGCGATCTGATGCCGCGCTTCGGTGAGCACGTCGCCTCGCTCGCGAAGGCCGGCTTCAAGAGCCCGCTCGCCGCAGCCGACGGCCGTATCGTGCACAACGCCGGCGGCTCCGAGGTGCAGGAGCTGGCCTATACGCTCGCAGTCGCGGTCGCCTATCTCCGCGCGCTCGACAATGCGGGCATCGCCCTCGATGCCGCGCGCACGATGATCGAATTCCGCCTTGCGGCCGATGCCGATCAGTTCCTGACCGTGGCCAAGTTCCGCGCGCTGCGGCTCCTTTGGGCGCGCATCGAGCAGGCCTGCGGCCTTGCGCCCAAGCCCGCTTTCGTCTCCGCGGAGACTGCATGGCGGATGATGACGAAACGCGATCCGTGGGTGAACATGCTTCGCACCACCATCGCCGCACTCTCCGCCGGCATCGGCGGGGCCGACGCGGTGAGCGTGCTGCCGTTCACCGCCGCACTCGGCTTGCCAGACCGCTTTGCGCGGCGCATTGCCCGCAACACCGAATTGATGCTGCTGGAAGAATCCAACCTCGCCAGGGTGTCCGACCCGGCCGCGGGCGCGGGCAGCATCGAGGATCTGACGGACAAGCTCTGCCGCGCCGCCTGGACGCTGTTCCAGGAGATCGAGGCGGCCGGCGGCGCGCCCGCGGCGCTGGAAGCGGGATTGATCCAGGACAAGATCGCCCGGGTCCGCGCCGAGCGCGAGAACGCGGCCGCGCATCGCAAGGACGCTCTGACGGGAACCAGCGACTATCCGCTGCTCTCGGAAACGCCGGTGAAGGTGCTGGACGCGAGACCCGTCGCAGTCCCGCCGCCCGCCGCGGCAATCCGCTATTCAGCACTCAAGCCGCACCGTCTCGCCGAACCTTATGAAGCGCTGCGTGATGCATCCGACAGAATGCTTGCCGCGACCGGCGCACGGCCGAAAATCTTTCTCGCCAATCTCGGCACGCTCGCCGAGTTCACCCCGCGCGCGACATTCGCGAAAAACTTCTTCGAGGCTGGCGGCATCGAGGCCGTCACCAACGACGGCTTCAACAGCCGCGACGAGATGATCGCGGCATTCAAGGCGTCGGGCACAAAGCTCGCATGCCTTTGCTCGTCGGACGCGGTGTACGAGCGGGAAGCTCCCGACGCCGCGCGGGCGCTGGCGCAAGCGGGGGCAACGCATATCTATCTGGCAGGCCGCCCCAAGGAGCCAGAGCCTTACAAGGCGGCAGGCGTGAAGGAATTCATTTACGCAGGCTGCGACGCGCTCGCGATCCTTCAGGCAGAGCATGATAGGATTGTTGGATCGCACTGATGGTGGAACGGAACTGCGACGAGCGTCGATGTCAGGCCCTGGTCCGCTGCCGCCCGAAATGGAAATAGTCAATATCGAGCACGAATTGGCTGTCCTTCGGGAGCGCCATGCGAGGCTAGGTGCCCGAGCCAAGCGCGCGGGGCGGCTCTTCATTTACGGGTATGCCGCCACGCTGGTGGCTGCCGCGACCGGCTGGGGCTATGCCGCAGCAACCGGAAATGGCGATGCATCCGTCAAGCTGTTTCTGTTGACGGCAATTCTCATTGTGTTCGGGCTGATGGCTTGGCTTTGCCGGGATACGCCCCGTGAGGAGCCAACGTCCGGATTTTTCTTTTCGCTGTCCTACTTTCGATATCCGTTTCATACCGATGAAGAGTTCTTCAATCACGCAATCGCCATTCGCGAACAACGACTCCGCGAACTCAAGGGCATGTCATGATCGGTGGCTGCCAGTGTGGCCGCATCCGCTACGCGATTGCGGGCGAGCCGGTCGAAACGACGGTCTGCCATTGCCGCATGTGTCAGAAGGCGGTCGGCGGCCCGTTCATCACCCTCGTCCAGCTTCGCCCCGGCCAGCTCACGTGGACGCGCGGCACGCCGGACGAGTTCCGCTCGTCCACGATCGCGACGCGTCTGTTCTGCCGTGACTGCGGCACGCCGCTCGCCTATGTCGATGACGACACCGGTGCGCTTGAAATCACCAGCGGCAGCCTGGATGATCCGACGCGCGCGGTACCGACGCGCGCCACCGGAACGGAAAGCATGCTGCACTGGATCGGCGGAGTGCCGTCGCTTCCCTCCCGGACGACGGGACAGAACTACGCAAACCGCAACAAGCGTCCGGTCGTTTCGTTCCAGCACCCGGATCAGGATACGCCGCCGGACTGGACTCCGGGCAAGCCCGCCCAGGGCATGGTAGGATAGGACCCATGAGCCTTGTGCCCGACTTCACCAAAGTGGATTTCGCAAACGCCGCGCCGGCAGCCCTGAGCGCCGGCGAAAGCTGGCTGACGCCCGAAGGCATTTCGGTGAAGCCCGCCTATGGCCTGGCCGACACCAAGGGCCTCGACTTCCTCGACACATATCCCGGCATCGCGCCCTACCTGCGCGGCCCCTACCCGGCCATGTACGTCACCCAGCCGTGGACCATCCGCCAATACGCCGGCTTCTCCACCGCGGAAGACTCCAACGCCTTCTACCGCCGCAACCTCGCGGCCGGGCAGAAAGGTCTCTCGATCGCCTTCGATCTCGCCACCCACCGCGGCTATGACAGCGACCATCCGCGCGTCGCCGGCGACGTCGGCATGGCGGGCGTCGCGATCGACTCGATCTACGACATGCGGACGCTGTTCTCCGGCATCCCGCTCGACCAGATGACCGTGTCGATGACCATGAACGGCGCGGTGCTGCCGATCATGGCGCTTTACATCGTTGCAGCGGAAGAACAGGGCGTGAAGCCGCAGCAGCTCGGCGGCACGATCCAGAACGACATCCTCAAGGAGTTCATGGTCCGCAACACCTACATCTACCCGCCCGGACCGTCGCTCCGCATCATCTCCGACATCTTCGCCTACACCTCGGCGAACATGCCGAAGTTCAACTCGATCTCGATCTCCGGCTATCACATGCAGGAGGCCGGGGCGACGCAGGACCTGGAGCTTGCCTACACGCTCGCCGACGGCGTCGAATATGTCCGCGCCGGCATCAAGGCCGGCCTCGACGTCGACCGCTTCGCCCCGCGTCTCTCGTTCTTCTGGGCGATCGGCATGAACTTCTTCATGGAGGTGGCGAAGCTCCGCGCGGCGCGGCTGCTCTGGGCCAAGCTGATGAAGGAGTTCAACCCGAAAGACCCGCGCTCGTTCTCGCTGCGCGCGCACTCGCAGACGTCGGGCTGGTCGCTCGCGGCGCAGGACGTGTTCAACAACGTGGCCCGCACCTGCATCGAGGCGATGGCGGCGACGCAGGGCCACACCCAGTCGCTGCACACCAACGCGCTCGACGAGGCGCTCGCGCTGCCGACCGACTTCTCGGCGCGCATTGCCCGCAACACCCAGATCGTGCTGCAGCAGGAAAGCGGCACCACCCGCATCGCCGATCCGTGGGGCGGCTCCTATTACGTCGAGCGGCTGACCGACGAGCTTGCAAAAAAGGCCTGGGGCCACATCCAGGAGGTCGAGGCGCTCGGCGGCATGGCGAAGGCGATCGAAGCCGGTATCCCGAAGCTCCGCATCGAGGAGGCCTCGGCCAAGACCCAGGCGCGTATCGACGCCGGCCAGCAGTCGGTGATCGGCGTCAACAAGTACCGGCCGGAGAGCGAGACGCCGATCGACGTGCTCAAGATCGACAACACCGCGGTCCGGCAGATGCAGCTCGACAAGCTCGCGCGGCTGAAGCGCGAGCGCGATCCCGCGGCGCTCAAGGCCGCGCTCGACTCGCTCACCCGCGCCGCCGATGGCGGCAACGGCAATCTTCTGGCGCTCGCGGTCGACGCCGCGCGCGCGAAAGCGACCGTCGGCGAAATCTCCGCGGCGCTGGAAAAGGTGTGGGGCCGCCACCGCGCCGAGATCAAATCGATCACCGGCGTGTTCAAGCGGGAGGTCGGCATGGCGGACAATGTCGCGCGGGTGCAGAAGCTCGTCGCCGCGTTCGAGAACGACGAAGGCCGCCGGCCGCGCATTCTCGTCGCCAAGATCGGCCAGGACGGCCACGACCGCGGCCAGAAGGTGATCGCCTCGGCCTTCGCCGACCTGGGCTTCGATGTCGATATCGGGCCGCTGTTTGCAACGCCCACTGAGGCCGCCCGTCAGGCGATCGAGAACGACGTGCATATCCTCGGCGTGTCATCGCTCGCCGCGGCGCACCTGACGCTGGTGCCGGAGCTGAAGGCCGAGCTCGCAAAGCTCGGCCGCCCCGACATCATGATCGTGGTCGGCGGCGTCGTGCCGCCGCAGGACTACGACGCACTCTACAAATCGGGGGCGGAAGCGATCTTCCCGCCCGGCACGGTGATCGCCGATGCGGCGGAGAAGCTGCTCACGACGCTGAACAAGCGGCTCGGGCACACCAGCGCGGCGGCCGAGTAATCGGCCACGGCGCGAACGCTCCGTGCTATACTCGAGGCATGACTCGCGACGAAATCATTGCCAAGATTCGTTCAACCGCCCCGGCGCTGCGAGCCGAGGGGGTGACCGGGCTTGCGATCTTCGGTTCGCGGGCGCGCGGCGACGCGCGGCTGGATAGCGATCTTGATGTTCTGGTTGAAGTTAACGACGAGGCTCCGTTCTCGCTTCTCAATCTGGTCGGCGTCCAGCACATCATTCAGGATGCCACCGGCCTGAAGACGCAGCCCATGATGCGGCGCTCGCTTCATCCTCGCGTCGCTGAGCGCATCGCCGATGATCTGATCGAGGTATTTTGAAGTGCCTCCTTCGCTGGAAGACCGATTGCACCACGTTATGGAGGCGATCACGGCGGTCGAACAACTTCTGAAGTTCAAAACCATTCAGGACTACGAAAAGGACCCGGTGCTTCAGGCGGCGGTTGAGCGGTTCCTGGAGCGAATTTGCGAAGCTTCGCGCTACATTCCCGACGACATTCGTTCTGCTGACATCCCATGGCGGCGCATGGTGGATTTTGGAAACCTGCTGCGACATGCATATCACAGTATTGATCCACGAGCGGTCTGGGAAATCGCCACTGCGGACATTCCAGCGTTGCGCGCTTTCGTCGAGCAGCTGATTCGACAAGCGCGTCCATAGTCGAAGGCGATCCAGCCGAGCCTCTGCACGCCCGGTCCGATCTCGCCGAGTAACGCGCCCGCACTTTGTGTGTCCCTGGCCAGTATCGATGCGCCAGAAGTGGGCATGCAGCCCGTTGGCTTTTGGACTGCATGCCGCCAAGTTGTATCGAGGTTTGGATCAATGCCGCGCGACGACCACAATATCCCGGAGGATGTTCACTTCGTCCTCTGCTTCCTGCAGGCGCAGCGCCAAGGTATCCCGCAAGGAAAGCATACCCTGCACGCGTTCATTTGCGACGACCGGAAGGTGACGAAAGTGGTTTGCTTTCATCAACTCTTGCGCGCTTTGCATGGTGTCATCCGGCCCACAGGTCACAACCCGCGTTGTCATGACATCCCGGGTCCGCAAGTATTGCAGTTCGCTCCAGTTGGTTCTGGCGAAGACGCGCACCAGGTCCCGTTCGGAGATGATGCCGACCATGCGAGTGCCGAGTTCCAGGACGGGCATCGCACCAATGCCGTGGACATACAGGTCTTTCGCTACGGCGGCCAAGGCATCGTCCGGCAGGCACGTCACAAGCTTCTGACGTGAGAGCTTGAGAAACTCACCAACCTTCATGGGGGCCTCCTGCGTTCACGCTCCTGCTTCCGCTTCGTATCACTCCGGTCGGCGCTGCCCCGCGCGCCAACGGCATCCGGCATCCGTTCAATCGATTAGGAAGATGTAGTGCGGCCGGGTGATGGCCGCCACCTGCCGCTGATCGGCCAACGGGTCGTTCTACGGACGCAATTGCGGACGTTGCACGGTCCGGAACCGTCTGTTCTAATTGACGAGCACGCGGCCTCGTCGGAACCCGAGCGACGGATCGAAGCCTCAATGCGCCTGAACGTCCTGTGCGTCGCTTTTCTTCTGGTCGTACTTGCAGCATGGCCTGCCGGCGCGCAACGGAACGGGACAGCCGCAATCGAGACCAAAACCCGCGCCGCCGTGCTCGCGGTCTCCATCGACAAGAAACTCAAGTTCGACCCCGCGCTCGTTGCCAACCTGGCGGCCGAAGGCCGCCGCTTTGTCGCGAAGATGCGTGCCGAAGCCGACGACGAATACAAATCCGACCAAGGCTATTTCCGCGGCGGCCGCCGCTACAGCTATCAGCGCGGCTATGCGTTTCGCTCGCTGGTCGCAGGCCGCTATCTCAGCATCGTGCGCGACGACAGCACATACACCGGCGGCGCACATCCCAATTCGCGGCTCGACACGATTCTGTGGGACAGCGCACAGAAGAAACGCATCAGCGTCCGGCCGTTCTTCAACGAGACCGCCGACGACGGGCCGACGATGACGGCACTCGCGGCGCTGGTGCGGCGCGCGGTCACGATCGAGCGGCAGGAGCGCCGGGAAGGCCCGCTCAACGAAATCGAGAAGAAAGAATTTCTCGCCAAGCTCGACGAGACGATCGCCAAGGACGAGCAACTCAAGGAGACGATCCAGCCGAGACTGCTCAAGCTCGGCCCGATCAGCCTTGCGCCGTCGACCACGGCCGGCAAAAGCTCCGGGCTGACGCTCCACTTCTCGCCCTACGATGTCGACGCCTACGCGGCCGGGCCCTACACCGTGTTCGTGCCCTGGACCGACCTGAAGCCTTTCCTCTCCGCCGAAGGCATCGCGATCTTCGCCGGTGACCGGCCCGCGAAGGACAACGAGCTGTAGCACCGGCGGTGCGCCAGGCGATACCGCTGTGGACGACAGCGAAACGCCTGTGATTTGCGGGCTCTCATCGTAGGAAGCGCGGGCGAATTCTGGGATCATCGCGCCTTGGCCATACGCTTTGCGCCTAAACAATCGCGCCATGACATTCCACGCCGACCTTCACGTGCATTCCAAGCACTCCCGCGCCACCAGCCGGGACCTCGATCTCGAGCACATGGCGTGGTGGGCGGCGCGCAAGGGCGTCGGCGTGGTCGGCACCGGCGATTGCGTACACCCGGTCTGGCTCGCCGAGATCAAGGACAAGCTCGTGGCCTGCGGCAACGGCCTGTTCCGGCTCAAGCCCGACATCGAGCAGGAGGTGTGGCGCACGCTGCCGGCGGCCTGCCGCCGGCCGGTGCAGTTCATGCTCTCGACCGAGATCTCGACGATCTACAAGAAAGGCGACAAGACCAGAAAAATCCATCATCTGATTTATGCGGCCGACCTCGACGCGGCCGACAGGCTTGCGGCGAGCCTTGCACGGATCGGCAACATCGCCTCCGACGGCCGGCCGATCCTCGGCCTCGACTCGCGCGACCTGCTGGAGATTGCGCTCGAGTCGGGCCCGGATTCCTATCTCGTGCCGGCGCACATCTGGACGCCGTGGTTTGCGGCGCTCGGCTCGCAATCCGGCTTCGATTCGATCGAGGAGTGCTACGGCGATCTCAGCCCGCACATCTTCGCGGTCGAGACCGGGCTGTCGTCCGATCCGGCGATGAACTGGCGGATCTCGTTTCTCGACCGCTACCGGCTCACCTCGAACTCGGATGCGCATTCGCCGGGCAAGCTCGGCCGCGAGGCGACGCGGTTTTCCTGCGAGCCGGACTATTTCGCGATCCGCCGCGCGCTCGAGACCGGCAACGGCTATGACGGCACGGTCGAGTTCTTTCCCGAGGAGGGGAAGTATCACATGGACGGACACCGCGCCTGCGGCGTCCGCCTCGAGCCGAACCAGACCATCGCGCTCGACGGCCGCTGTCCGGTCTGCGGCAACCGCGTCACTGTCGGCGTCGCCCACCGCGTCGAGATGCTCGCCGACCGCAGCGAAGCGGAGACCATACCGCCCGCGACCGCCGGCGAGGTGACGAGCCTCGTGCCGCTGCCCGAGGTGCTGTCGGAGATCATGCAAGGCGGCGTCGCGTCCAAGGCGGTGGCCAGCGCCTATGACCGCACCACCGCGGCGCTCGGGCCGGAGCTGTCGCTGCTTCAGGAGGTGCCGGTCGAGGACATTGCCCGCGCCGATCCCCTGCTCGGCGAAGCCGTCACCCGGCTGCGCAGCGGCAGCGTGATCCGGCAAGGCGGCTACGACGGCGAGTATGGCGTGATCCGGCTGTTCAAGGACGGCGAGCTCGACCGCATCACCAAGGGCGGCCTTCTGTTCGACACGCCGGTGCATCGCCGCACAAAGGCACCGAGGCCGGTCGCGAAGCCTGAGGCACAAGACAAAGACGTGCCGTCTACCGCGCCAGCCGCGCCGACCGCATCAGGGCGCACGAGGATTCTCGGCGCGCTCGATGCCGACCAGGCGCGCGCGGCCGGGATGACCGAAGGCCAGCTCGCGGTCATCGCCGGTCCTGGCTCCGGCAAGACCCGGATGCTGACCCATCGCATCGCGCATCTCGCGATCGAGCGCGGCGTTCCTGCATCGTCGTGCCTGGCCGTCACCTTCACCCGCCGTGCGACCGAGGAGCTGCGGGCGCGGCTCGCCGCATTGCTGCCCGGCCAGGCGTCGGACGTCGCGGTGCACAGCTTCCATTCGCTCGGACTCGCGATCCTGCGCGCGCATGGCGCGGCGCTCGGACTTTCCCCCGGCTTCCGCATCGCCGACGAAGCCGAGCGCAAGACGGCGCTGGCCGCGGCGCTGAACCTGCCGCAAAGCCGGGCCGCGCAGCTTCTGAAATCGGTCTCGCTGCTCAAGCGCACCGGTGGCGCGGCAAGCGGACTTGAGGCCGATGCACTCTCCGCCCTCACCCGGCTGAGCCTGGAGCAGAACTGGGTCGACTTCGACGACCTGGTTGCGCTCGCCGCCGACCTGCTCGAGCGCGACGCGAGCCTTGCCGCGCAATGGCGCGCACGCTTTGCCCACGTGCTGGCCGATGAATTCCAGGATGTGGACGAGCAGCAATACCGGCTGCTGCGGCAGCTTGCCGGTCCGGGCGGCAACCTTTGCGTGATCGGCGACCCGAACCAGGCGATCTATGGGTTTCGCGGTGCCGACGCGACCTGCTTCACGCGCTTCGCGAACGATTTTCCGAGCGCGCAAACCGTCCGGCTTGCGCGCAACTACCGCTCCACCGGCACGATCGTGACCGCCGCCGCCGGCCTTGTCGGAGCGGCGGCGGACGGCATCACCCGGCCGATGGCCGATCCGATCGTGCTGCATGCGGCCGCGACCGAGGACGCCGAGGCGGACTTTGTTGCCGCGACGATCGAAGAGCTGCTGGGCGGCCACGACCTGCTGGCAGCCAACCGCGGCAGGCCCGCCGCCAAGGGTACGGCTGCGCCGCTCAGCTTTGCCGACTTCGCCGTGCTCTACCGCACCGATGCACAGTCGGCGGCGCTCAGGAACGCCTTCGACCGCGCCGGTATCCCGTTCAAGAAAAGCTCGCCCGCGCCGCTTGCGGGGCACGCAGGCGTCGAAGCCATCCTCGCGGCGCTTCGGTCGCAGGATCAGGCAGACCTGCGGCTGCGCCTTGCTGCCGCGGCCGACGCCGCCCGGCGGCAGGAGGACGCCGACACGGCGATGATCTCGGAGGCGCGCGGCTGGCTTCTGTCGCTCGCCGCTTTGCTCGAAGATTCCGGCGACGAAGCGCGCCTCCGCGAGCAGGTCGCGCTTACGACCGAAGCCGATTTCCACGACCCGCGCGCCGACCGCGTGTCGCTCATGACCATGCACGCGGCGAAAGGTCTGGAGTTCCCGGTGGTGTTCGTGGTCGGCATGGAGGACGGGCTCACGCCGTTCGCTTGGCAGTCTTCCTGGGAAACGGGCGACGGCACCGATCCGGAGGAGCGCCGGCTGTTCTACGTCGCCATGACCCGCGCCAAGGACAAGCTGTTCCTCACCCGCGCCGCCGAGCGGTTCTGGCGCGGCGCGGTGCGCGCGCTGCCGCCGTCGCGTTTCCTCGGTAATATCGCCGCCGAGCTGACCACCAGCCGCGCACCGGCCAGGCGAGCGCCAAGGCCCGCGGCGCGGCAAATGAGCCTGTTCTGAACCGTTTGCGATGGCCCCTGCGTCCGACCCTGCCACCCTCGCCCGCCGCGTCCGCGACGGCGACCGCGCGACGCTCGCGCGGGCGATCACGCTGATCGAGAGCAAGCGGGTCGACCATCGCCGGCAGGCGCACGCGCTGGTGCAGGAGCTGTTGCCCTCGACCGGCAAGGCGGTTCGCGTCGGCATCACCGGCGCGCCGGGGGTCGGCAAATCGACCACCATCGACACGCTCGGAACCCATCTGACCAGCCGGGGCAGCAAGGTTGCCGTGCTTGCGGTCGATCCGTCCTCAACCCGCACCGGCGGCTCGATCCTCGGCGACAAGACCCGGATGGCGCGGCTTGCCACCGACGACAACGCCTTCATCCGCCCCTCGCCATCATCCGGCACGCTCGGCGGCGTTGCGGCCAAGACCCGCGAGACGATGCTGCTGTGCGAGGCCGCGGGCTTCGACGTGGTGCTGGTGGAGACCGTCGGCATCGGCCAGTCGGAAACCGCGGTGGCCGACATGACCGACTTCTTCCTCGCGCTGATGCTGCCGGGCGCGGGCGACGAGCTGCAAGGCATCAAGAAGGGTCTCGTCGAGCTCGCCGACATGATCGCGGTGAACAAGGCCGACGGCGACAACCTCGGACGCGCGAAGGCCGCGGCGGCGGAGTACCGCGCAGCGCTGCACATTCTCACGCCGCGGTCGCCGAACTGGACACCGCCGGTCCTGACCTATTCGGCGCTGACCGGGAACGGCGTCGCGGAGCTCTGGTCGCAGGTGCTCGTGCACCGCGAGCGCCTGACCAGCACCGGCGAGTTCGCGCAGGTGCGGCGCGAGCAGCAGGTCAAATGGATGTGGTCGATGCTCGATCAGCGCGTCTATGAACGGCTGCACACCGATGCCGGCTTGCGCGCCCAGCTGCCGAAGATCGAGGCCAAGGTCGCCGAAGGAACACTCTCGGCGGCGATGGCGGTCGACGAGATCGCCCGGGCGCTCGGGCTTTAACCCCTCGTCCGAGCCTTGTCCCGGCGGTCCCGGAACGGGACGGCGGTCGCATCACCCGTGTCATCGCGGCACAAAAATCAAGCCAAAACAATGGCATGAGACTTGATCCTCCGGATGCACCCATTTGCCGGAGCAGGACGCATGAACATCGACCGTCGCCGCCTCATCGCCGTCTCCGCCCTCACCGGCGCGGTGCCCGCCGCAACCTTGGCCACTTCGGTGGCGGCCGCGCCCATTTCCACGTTCGGCATTGATGCGACCAAGCTCGGCGTACGCGCCGGCGGCGGAGCCGATCAATCGGCGATGCTGCAATCGGCGATCGACCAGGCGGCCGGAGCCAAAGTCCCTCTCCTGCTCGGCCCGGGCGATTACCGCGCCGCAGGTCTCAAGCTGCCGAACGGCGCGCAGATCGTCGGCGTTCGCGGCGCGACCAGGCTTCTGTTCACAGGCGTGCAAGGCACGAACACCGCGCTGATCACCGCGATCGGAGCCGCGAATGTGACGCTCGCGGGCCTCGTGCTCGACGGCGGCGGCAGACCGCTGCCGGAGAACACCGCGCTCGTCACTTTCGCGAGGTGCGAAAACCTCCGCATCATGGACTGCGAGATCGTCAACGCCGGCCGCGCCGGGCTTCGCCTCGACAGCGTGCAGGGCGCGGTCACCGGCAACAGCATCGACAAGTCCGCCGACGTCGCGCTTTATTCGCTCGACGCGCGCGGGCTGACCATCGCCGACAACACCGTGCGCGGCGCGGGCAACGGCGGCATCCTCGTCCACCGCTCGGTGAAGGGCGACGACGGCACGCTCGTCATCGACAACCGCATCGAGGACATCCGCAACGTCGCGGGCGGCTCCGGCCAGTTCGGCAACGCCATCAACGTGTTCCGCGCCGGCAACGTGATCGTGCGCGGCAACCGCATTGCTCGCGCGGCCTTTTCCGCGGTGCGCGGCAACGCCGCCTCCAACATCCAGATCGCCAACAACCTTGCGACCGACTGCGGCGAGGTCGCGATCTACTCCGAGTTCGGCTTCGAGGGCGCGGTGATTTCGAACAACACCGTCGACGGCGCGGCACTCGGAATTTCCGTGGTCAACTTCAACGAGGGCGGCCGGCTTGCGACGGTGCAAGGCAACCTGATCCGCAACCTCAAGGCCAGGCGTCCGGCCGGCACCGATCCGGGCGACAGCGCCGGCATCGGCATCTGCGTCGAGGCTGACGCCGCGGTCACCGGCAACGTGGTCGAAGGCGCGCCCAACGCCGGCATCAGCGTCGGCTGGGGCGCGTATATGCGCGACGTGGCGGTGACCGGCAATGTGGTCCGCAGCGCCCGCCACGGCATCACGCTGTCGGTGACGAACGGCGCGGGCATGGCGATCGTCAGCGGCAACCTGATCTCGGGCGCGAAGGCCGGCGCGATCGTCGGCATGGATCACGCCAGGCTGGTGACGGACCTGGAGCGCGAGCCGACGCGCTACGCGAACCTGCAGGTGAGCGGAAACCGGGTGAGATAAGCGCGGCCGGCTGCCCGACAATTGCCGCAGTTCAATTTTGAACAACGGATAATTCCCGCTCTCAGACGCCGTTCAGCAACCCGGGCCTATCTTTGCGCCCAGGGGTGAAACGTCGTCAGGAGAGCAAAAATGCACAAGCTGGTCTTCGCACTCGGCGCGGCCGCGGCGGCATCGATCGTGGCCGCAGCGCCGTCCGCTCCCGCACACGCTCTGGTGTTGCCTGCGTCCGCGGGACTGAGCGCCGATGCGCGGAACATCGAACCGGCGCAGAACGTGGCCTACGTATGCCGTTATGGCTACTACGGCCGGGTCTGCTCGTGGCGGCCGGGGCCGTATTACGCATACGGCTATGCGCCCTATCGCGCGTACGGGTACGCGCCGTACCGGCCATATTACAGGCCATACTGGCGCTACGGCTATCGCCGCTGGTGACGGAAAGCGCAGGCGCGAGAAGCCTGCGGGATCGTTGCGCGGCGGCGCGTCGCCCAACTCTACCTGCAGGCCACACCTGGAACTTTTCGCACGATCTTGCGTTCTTGAGCGTGCGGGCGACTCCCTTGTGGGGAGGCAGCAAATGACCGAAGACGACGACGTTGCGGCTCGTGACAAGCGCGACCTGCGTGTCATGTGGGGCTTCTCGGCGGCGATTGTGCTTCTGATCGTCGGCGGGATGGCAGCCAACATGATCTGGGGTCATCACGACACAGCAACCACGCCGCCGACCGATATCAGCAGCCAGTCGCGCAGCAACTAGCGAACAGCCTGCTGCTCGTTGGCCTGCAGCACCGCGCGCAGCCCCGCCGCGGCGGCAAGGCCGCATGCTGCCACCGCAGCAAACAGCAGCCATGCGCCACCCCAGCCGAAGCGCTGCACCAGCGAGCCCATCGCCGCAGGCCCGAGCAGGCTGCCGATGTTGGAGCCCTGGTTGATCAGGCCGAGTGTCATGACGAGGCCCGCGGCCGCGGACGCATGCCGCGCCGCCGAGTGGAGCGAAAGCGGCACGAGGGTCCGGCGCGGCCACCAAGAGCGCTCGCGCTGGCCGCTCGCTTCGCTCGCCAGCGCGAGCCGTCCGGCCGCGGCGAACACTGAGCCCGGAATGAGTCCGGTGAGGCCGAGGCTTGCCGAGGCGAGCAGCGCCACCACGACGATCGGCAAGCCCCCGCCGAAGATTCCGAACGCGGCCACCGCCATGAACGCGAATGCGGCCGCGACGACCGCCCAAACCGGCGCGCCGGCGCGCAGCAGAAGGCCCGCGGAGGCATTGCCGATCGCGTTTGCGACCCAGGTCAGCGCCGCGATCACGCCGGCCGCCGACACCGACAGGCCGGCGCGCTCGATCAGCAGCACCGGCAGCAGTCCCGCCATGGCCATGAACTGGAAGGTGTAGAGCGCAAAGATCAGCGCCAGCAGCAGCGCGCCCTTCGAGCGCAACACCGCGCCGATGCCCGCACCGACGTTGGCGACACGCAGCGCAGGAGCTGTTGCCGCCACCTGCGGCAGCGGCAGGACCGACATCACGACGGCGGCGGCGAGCGCCAGCGCGCCGTTGCCAACCCACAACGCGCGCCAGCCGAACGGCAGGATTGCGGGCGCGATCAGCATCATCGCCGCAGCGCCCATCGGCAGATAGGTCGCCCACAGCGGCAGCACGGTGTCGAGGTCGCGCGGCGCGGCCGCGGCGCGCAGCAGCGCTGGAATGGCGAGCACGGTGGCGAGAAAGCCGCAGCCTTCGATGACGCGCGAGCCGACCAGCAGCGCCCCGCCGGACGCGGCGGCTCCGATAAAGCTGCCGAGCGCCGACACGACGAGGCCCGTGACCGCCGCACGGCGCGGGTCGAACAGCGAGGAGAGCACGCCGGCCGGCATGCCGAGCACCGCGCCGAGCAGGCTGTAGGCTCCGACCGCGGAGGCCGCGACGAACAGCGACAGTTCGAACTCTCGCTGCAGCAGCGGCAGCGCGATCGATGCCTTGCCGACTTGCATCGCCGCGACCATGCCGGTGAGCACCAGAGCGGCGACGGCGCTCCAGTGCGTGGCCGTCACAGGCTTGGTCGTCAAGGAACGGGATTGCATGAACTGTTCATGATCGCGGCAGCAAGTTTAGCGCACCGGCTGCCCTTTCCAGGCACGCTCACATGCATATATTGCAACGCACAATTGTCTTGCTGCGACGCATCGAAGAGGGCATGGTGGGGTGGAATCTGGATCGTAATTCATGAATAAAAACAACGGAAAAACCTGGAATACCAAGTATGGCCGCCGCCGCGTCCGAAACGACGCGCCGACCCTCGAGGAAGCGATTGCCGCGGCCCAGGGCCTGTCGGACGACATCGAGGCGCAGATCGAAATCGCCGCGTCGCTGATCGGCTTGCCGCGCGAGGAGGTTCGCCCGGCGCTGCTCAAGGCGGCGCCGCTGCGTGACGTCCCGATCGCTTCCATCGCCTTTGCCGGCCCGGATGCCGAGCCGCGCGCGGTCGTGGTCGAGCGCAAGCCATCGCGCCGCCTCGGCGCAGCCGGCGTTGAACGGACGAGTCGGCCAGCCTTCAGCGGCGCTGCCTTGGGCAGTCCTCGCAAGGTGGTGGTGGAAAGCCTGCGGCCACGCTCACGCCTTGGCCTGACCAGCAAGGCGTAAGCGCTGAGCCGGCTGCGCGGTTACCAGCGCCGGTAGCAGACCCGGCGGCTGGAATAATAGCGGTGGCGGCACACAAGCACGCCGCGTCCGCGATAACCCCGGTAGCCGCGTCCGCGATAACCCCGATAATAGCCCCGGCCGCGCCAGCCACGGCCCCGGTAGCCCCACTGGGCTTCCGCCGACGTGGACGTCGCCGCAAGCATCGTGCCAGTGGCCGTAATCATCCCGACCGTATAAATGCCTAAAAGAGTGCCCGCTGCCAGCGTCCGGGCGATGAACTTGCGAACGACACCTGCCGTGTCTGTAACCGGCATCCTGCTTTCTCCTTGCTGTCTCGCGTCTCCGAACGTCCGATAAACACCGGGGAGCGGCTCCCTCAGCCTACTCAACGCAACCAATAAAGTGTGACAGTCGCGATTGGTTCCAGGCCGCGACACACCGTCCATGCTGCATGGGCGAACAGCCATGCGACGCTCCCCTCGCCCGCCCCGGTTTCAACTGTTAGCATCGCCAGCAAAGATTGCAGGGGAAAGGGAATGTCGGTGAATGCAGGAGCGGCGGCCGATCGCGCTGCCGACGGACTGTCGGGCGACAGCATCATCCGCGAAATCAACGCCGGTGGCATCGAGTTCGTCGTATCGGTGCCCGATATCACCACCAGCGAGGGCCTGCTCAGACCGCTGGCGAAGGGCCATAGCCGTCCAAGGGACGGCGTCGCTTCGCTCGCCTATGGACCCAAGCTCATCCGGATCTGCAAGGAGGACGAGGGCGTTGCGATCTGTGCGGGCCTGGCCCACACCGGCAAGCGCGGGCTGCTGCTCATTCAGCAGACCGGGCTGCTCGACTCGATCAATGCGGTGCGCGGGGTCGCGGTCGAGTATTCGCTGCCGATCTGCATGATGGTCGGGCTTCTGGAAAAAGAGGTCGGCGTGATGCCGCGGCAGTCGCAGCGCTACGGCGTGCGCATTGTCGAGCCGATCCTGGAGGCGATGGGCGTCGGCTATCACAACATCGAGGCGCAGGCGGACGTCGCCAAGATTCGCCCGGCGATCGATGCCGCGTTCAACGACAGCAAGCCCACCGTCATTCTGATCGGACAGAGGCCGTCATGATCGACCGCAAAGCATGTCTCAAGGCGATCGCGCGTCACGTCAGCGACGCCGACATCGTTCTGCCGGTCTATTCGACCGCGTTCGACTGGCTCGATATCCGGCCGAACCCGCTGAACTATATGTCGCACGGCGCGATGGGGCTTGCCTCCTCGCATGCGCTAGGGCTCGCGCTCGGGCGGCCCGACAAGCGGGTGATCGTGCTCGACGGCGACGGCAGCCTGCTGATGAACCTCGGCACGCTGGTGTCGACGGCGGAGGCCGCACCCAAGAACATGATCCATTTCGTGATGGAGAACGGCACCTACGAGGCGAACGGCGGCCATCCGATCCCGGGCCGCGGCGCGGTGAGCTTTGCCGGCCTCGCCCGCTCGGCCGGATACAAGAACGTCTACGAGTTCTCCGACCTGAAGATCTTCGAGCAGCAGGTCGGCGCGATCCTGAATGAGACCGGGCCGGTGTTCGTGTGCCTGAAGATCGTCTCGAGCGGCGAGCAGGAGCGCGATTACAGCCGCCTGCACGGCCCGCAGGTGCGCAAGGCGTTCAAGGACGCGCTCGGCGCGGCTTGACGAGCCCGTTTGTCGGGGGACGGGGCATGCGAATCCCCCTCCTTACGGGATCTCGATAGAAAGCTGGCGCAAGATGATCCTTGCAACCAGCACGACCACCAGTTGGCACAGTCCTATCGAGCCGCGGCGACTCTCCGCTCCTTCTTTGGGATTTTCTCGGAGTCGTCCCCGACAGTGCGCCAAGCCTCGCAGCGCCGGCTTGCTGTCGCGCGGCGGTCGCAGCGATGTCAGACTTCTGCCGCGCGATGCAGCTGAGGCCGATGGAGCCGTCGGTTCGCGCCGGCCCTGCCGGAAGGGTCTTGCAGTCCACCTATGCCGGTGCGACGACGGGCGACCCCGCCGCGGCCGACGAGAACCGCTCCAACTTTTGCCTTCATGGCCATCATCATCCCGCACGTCAAAGCGTGTGAGCAGCAGCGCCTTGGCTTGCGATGCTGCTCACCGAACCAGAGCCGCACGGACCGGCATCAACGGCCGGCGCCGGTTGTCACAGGCTGTCCGGACAGGCCGGCGAGTTTTGTTCGCAGCGTGTCGATGACCGGTTGCAGTTCCTGACCGACACCGGGAATCGCAAGCACCTTGTCGAACGACTGGTTCAACGTGGGGCTGGCCGAGGCCGCCAGGCCGGCGACAGTCTTGCGCTGGCCCTCTGAAAGCTGCCCGAGCAGACTGTTGACCCTGTCCACCTGCGCCGACGCTTCCCTCAACCTGGGAACTGCCGCCGTGGCGGACGCCGCGTCAGTGACGCCCTGCAAGGAGGTCCGCACACTGTTGAGGCTGTCGCCAAGCTGCTTGCCGATATCGACGCCGCCGACCACCGCGCTTTCAACCGCGGGAGCTGGGCGCGTGACTTGCTCGGCGACCTCGTCCCGAGTGGTATATCCGATCAGGTACCAAAGGCCGCCCGCGATCAGGACGAGGGGAATGGCCCAATAGAGCCAGTTCGGCGGGCCAGCGGCCGCCGCGCGGTGGCCCGCCTGGCCGAGCGAATAGGCGCCGGATGACGCGTATTCCGCGGCGCGTCCGGTGGCGTTTGCCGCCGCCCGCGTCGCCTGATTGGCCGCGGCCGCGGCTGCGTTTGCCGCGCTGCCAAACGAACCACCAAGCGAATCGAGAACACCAGTGCCGGCAAGCAGTTTGCCAAAGCCTGTCGGCATCGCATCCGCGATCTGGCCCTTCTGCGACGCGAGCAGGTTTGTCAGGCTCCCGGCATCCAGAGCGCCGGGGCCGAGTTGCTTGCCGATGGCGCCGAGCGCCACCGGTGCAAGCATGGCCAGCAACGAACTCCCAGCGCCCTGGCCGAGGCCGGCAAATTTGCCGACGGCTCCGGCGAGCGCCGATTGCTGCTGGCCTCCGAGCAACGTTGTGAGCAACTGCGAACCAGCATCGACCACGGACCCTTGCCGGCCAGCGCCGATCAGGCTGCCGAGATTGTCGAGCATGCCCGACTGCTGCTTAACGGCGTTGAACAGGCTCTGCGCCCCGCCGGGCCTTTCTGCGGCGCCAGTCAATCCGGCGAGCAAAGCCGGCACAGCGGCGCTGATGCCTGTTTGAGCGTCTTTCGGACTGAGACCGAGCGCGGCGGCGATCCGCGCAACCATGTCCGGCGTCAGAAATTGCATGATGAACGAGACCAGATTGGTCGTCATGGGGATCCTCCTCGATTTCGGCTGTGCTGACCGGTCGTCGCGACGCGTCACATGCCTGGTTCCGCAATGGAAACCGGACGCACTGTCTGACCGCCGTGGTGGTGGCACGGTCGATGAGGAAGTAAAGATCATCGCGCTCGCAGTGCCCATTGTACGCCGGGACGTTTTTGTTGGTTGTAAGGATCGCGACCGCATACCTTCGCATCGGTCGGCCGGCGATTGAGCGCCGGCTACGGTATTCGAGTATGGAGGAACCGCTGCCCGTGGAGACTCAAACCATGGAAAAACGCCCCGGCCGAAACCGGGGCGTTTGTTGTCGCATGGGATGAGAACAGCGTTAGCGGCTCGGCGAACCCTGGCCGGTGGTGGTCTGCGCCGACGGGACGTTCACCGCCGTCTGCGTCTCGCTGCCGCCGGAATACATCGCCGCCACGAAGATGCCGCCACAGAGCAGCAGCAGCACGGCCACCGCCGCCCACTGCACGCGCTTGTCGTGCTCGCTCATCTGTTCCGCGCCGTGGCGCAGCTTCGGATCAAAACGCGGGTCACTCATACTCATGAAGACCTCCTTCGGTTCGCCCCAATCGGGTCATTTTCGCTGCCCGGAAAACCCGCGCCGCCGGATGTTCGTTCCGGCCCTGATCTGTGTTTGGATTCAAGCACCTATGCGGAGCCGGCAGGGGCCGCTAGATTGCCGCGCGGCCCGCAAAAAGGGCGCTTCGGAGGTCAATTCGTGAGCCAGACGCTGCGCGGAGCCGACATCGTGGCGCGCTCGCTGAGCCGGCTCGGACTGCGCCGCGTGTTCACGCTGTCCGGCAACCACATCATGTCGATCTTCGACGCCGCGATCGAGGCGGACCTCGACCTCGTGCACGTGCGGCACGAGGCGGCCGCCGTGCACATGGCCGATGCCCACGGCCGCCTTACTGGCGAGCCCGGCATCGCCCTCGTCACCGGCGGGCCGGGACACGCCAACGCAGTCGGCGCGCTGTTCACGGCGCTCGGTGCGGAATCGCCGATGGTGCTGCTTTCGGGACATGCTGCGACCTGGGAGCTCGGCCGCGGCGGATTCCAGGAGCTGCGCCAGGCCGAGATGGCAGCGCCGGTCACCAAGGCGTCGTGGATGGCCAAGGATGCAACCTCGCTCGGCCGCGATATCGGCGAAGCGGTCCGCATCGCCACGTCGGGACGGCCGGGACCGGTGCATGTCAGCCTGCCGTCCGACCTGCTCGATGCCAGGAGCGAGGAAAGCGCCGTGTTGTGGCCCGAGCGAAACGCGGCTGCGCGGGCATCGCTTTCAGCATCCGCGACCGACGAAATCGCGTCCGCCATCGCCACAGCGAAGCGGCCGGTCATCGTGGCCGGTCCGCAACTGTCGAACGTCGCCGGCCGCGCGCTCCTCGCCAGGCTCGAAGCCGCGACCGGCGCGCCGGCCGTCATCATGGAAAGCCCGCGCGGCATCGTCGATGCGACGCTCGGCGCGTTTCCCGATCTGATCGCCCGCGCCGACCTGATCGTGCTGCTCGGCAAGGCGCTCGACTTCACCAGCAAATGGGCCACTGGGCCGGCGTTCGATCCGGATGTGCGCCTCATCGCCATCGATCCGGACGAGGCCCTCGTCGCGCGCGCAAGGAAGGAGAAAGGCGCACGGCTTCTGGTCGGGGCGGTGGCCGACGCGAGTGCGGCTGCCGAAGCGGTCGCGGCGCACGCCAAACCCACGCCCTCGACCTGGCTCGCCGAGGCGCGTGCCGCGCTCGACCGTCGCCCGGCGGGATGGGGCTCGCTGGTTTCGTCGACGCCGGGCCGGCTGCATCCCGCCGAAGTGTTCCGCGCGCTGCGGCCCGTGATCGAGCGAGACCCGGACACGGTGCTGATCTGCGACGGCGGCGAGTTCGCGCAATGGGGCCAGAGCATGCTGCCGCTGCGCCGCCGCCTGATCAACGGCGTCACCGGCTCGATCGGCTCGGCGCTGTCGTTTGCGCTCGCGGCGCGGATGATCGAGCGGCGCGCGCCCGTGTTCGCGGTGCTGGGCGACGGCACCATCGGCTTTCACATCTCCGAGTTCGAGACCGCAGCGCGGCGCGGACTGCCGTTCGTCGCGATCCTTGGCAACGACGCGCGCTGGAACGCCGAGAGCGAGATCCAGCGCCGCGACTACGGCGCGAACCGGATGCACGGCTGCGAGCTCCTGCCGTCGCGCTACGATCAGGTGGTGACGGCGTTCGGCGGCCACGGCGAATATGTCGACAAGGCTGCCGACCTGCCGGCGGCGATCGAGCGCGCGCTCGCAAGCGGCAAGCCTTCTTGCATCAACGTGATGATCGAGAGCGCGGCCGCGCCGGTCATCCGCCTTTAGCTCGGCTGTCATCCCGGGGCCGGCCGGAGGCCGGAGCCCGGAATCCGGGCAAGCAGGGATTCTCTCCTGGATTCCGGGCTCGCCCGCCACAGCGCGTCGAAGACACGCGTAAGCGCGCTATGGCGAGCGCCCCGGCATGACCGCGGAGAGCCTTTCAGCAACTCGTCAGGGCTTGAACGCGTCGGTCGGGCGCAGGCTTCCGACCGTTATGCCGCTCCAGTTGCGGAGCGGCGCCCGCACGAACGGCTCCAGCAGAGCGCTGTCGGCGTCGTTGTTGAGCAGCCGATCGAGGGTTGCCGCCATCATCACTTCGGCGGCGCGGCCCGCCCCGTCGTCGCATTTCACGGCGATGCCGATGCCGAGCTCCGGCAGCGCCGCGCAATAGACGCCCTCCGCGCCGGTCTTGGCAAAGATGCGCGCGCCGAAGCGTTGCATGATCTCGGTGCAGAAACGCCCGGTGCCGGCGACATGCCATGGATGCGCGGCGCAGGCCTCGCGCAGCCGCGCCGCGGCCTTGGCGCGCTCCGGCAGCATATGCGCGCCGCTGCCGAACTTCGCGAACGCCAGCGCCAGCGCGTTGAGCGGTAACGCCCAGGTCGGCACCGAGCAGCCGTCCACCGCGCAGACGTCGTTGAACAGCGGTGACTCGCCCATGGTTTCGAGCGTGTCCCGCACTGCGCGCTGCACCGGATGCGCCGGCTGCACATAGTGCGCCGGATCCGCACCGGTGGCGCAGGCGAGGCAGAGAAAACCCGCATGCTTGCCCGAGCAGTTGTTATGCAGCGCGGTGGCCTGCCCGCCCGCCCGCGCCAGCGCGCGCGCCGACGGCTGATGGATCGGCCAGTGCGCGCCGCATTTCAGCGCCGAGCCGTCAAGGCCGATGAGCTCGAGCATCCGCTCGGCGGTCGCGACATGGCCGGGCTCGCCGCCGTGCGAAGCGCAAGCCAGCGCCAGCTCTTCCGGCCCGAAGCCATAACGGTCGGCGGCACCGCTTTCGACCAGCGGCAGGGCCTGAATGGCCTTGATCGCCGAGCGCGGAAACACCGGCCGCCGCACGTCGCCCAGCGCCAGCACCGCATGACCGTCGGCGTCCACCGCCGCCACCGCGCCGGCGTGCCGGCTTTCGACCAGCGGGCCACGCAACACCTCGACAAGCACCGGGTTAATCATCCTTAATGTCGCAGCCGCGCCTCTTGCCACGATTGCGTCGTGAACCGATTTATATTGGCACCATCATGAGCCCGTCCGCCAATGTTTCGGCTGTCAAATCCGTCCGCAAATCCATTCGCAAACACCTGATGCTGGCCTTTCTGGCAACCTTTCTGCTTCCCGTTCTGCTTGGGGCCGGCGCGCTCGCCTATCGCGGCGGCCCGACGCACTGGAGCGAATGGGACCGGACGGTCACCAGCCGGCTGCCGCAGGCCTCCGACTATCCGCAGGCGCGCATTCTGGTGATGTCCGGCCGCACCCGCGGCTGGAAGGGCGTGGTTGCGGTGCACAGCTGGATCGTGGTCAAGGGCGAGAATGAGCGCAACTGGCGCCGATATGACGTGGCCGGCTGGGGCAGTCCGGTCCGATTGAACTGGTGGCCGCCCGACCTGTGGTTCGGCGAACGCGGCCAGGTGATCGTCGACATCTCCGGCCCGCGCGCGCAGGCGCTGATCCCACGCGTCGATGCCGCGATCAAGAGCTACAAGTATTCGCACGACGGCGACTATCGCATCTGGCCGGGGCCGAACAGCAACACCTTCGTCGCGACCGTGCTGCGCGCCGTTCCCGAGGTGGAGGCGACGCTTCCCGCCAACGCGATCGGCCGCGACTTCCGGCCGTGGCCCTATTTCGGCTGGACCGACAGCGGCACCGGCGTCGAGGCCAACCTCTGGGGCGTGCTCTGCGTCAAGCTCGGCTGGGTCGAAGGGCTCGAGGTCAACGTGCTGGGCCTGGTCGCGGGCCTCGACCTGCGCAATCCCGCCCTCAAGGTGCCGGGCTTCGGCCACGTCGGCTGGCCGCAGGAGACCGCGACCGCCGCGCCGCGGCTCGTGAAATAGCCGATTCGCCGGAGCCCTGCGGGCCGGCCGGACCGGGGGCGGCGACTCGTGCGCGCCCGAGTCCGTTACCCAAATATTAATCGCCGGAAAAACATCGGCCGGGACTCGCGGGGTAGAATCGCCGTTACGTGCTCTCGATGGAGAGAGCCATGCCGCTGAAGCTTCTGGTTGCCGCACTTTTGGTTGCGAACCTTACGAACGTGATCTGCCTGATGGGATGGCTTTAAAGCCACGCCGATTCGCCTGAATACGACACCCGGCTGAAATCAGGCCAACCGCAGCAGCACCAGTCCGATCACGATCATGCCCGCCGCAACCACCCGTGCGGTCCGTAGCGGCTCTTTCAGAATCACCACCGCGATAATCGCGCCGAACAGCACGCTGGTTTCGCGCAGCGCCGCGACGATGGCGATCGGCGCAAGCGTCATCGCCCAGATCGCGATGCTGTAGGAGATGACAGCAAGCGCACCGCCGCCGAGCCCGGTCTTCCAGTGCGGCACCATCGCGGCAAACACCGGCGGCCCGCGCCGGACCAGCGCATAGACCACCACCACCGGCGCGATGCCGACGAACAGCAGCAGCGAGTAGGCATTGGCCTTGCCGGGTCCGGCAAGCCGCGCGCCGACCCCGTCCACCACCGAATAGACGCAGATCGTCACCGCGGTGAACAGCGCGAACCCCACCGCCTTGCTGTCGAGCTTGGCGAGATCGCGGCCGCCGCGCAGCGACAGGAGCAGCACGCCGGCCGCCAGCAGCACGATGCCGCCCCAGCCGTAGAGGCCGAGCCGCTCGCCGACGAACAGCGTGGTCAGGGTCGCGGTCATCAGCGGGGCTGCGCCGCGCGCGATCGGATAGACCTGCCCCATGTCGCCGGTGCGGTAGCTCTCGATCAGGCCGGCAAAGTAAAACAGGTGGATGATGATGGAGGCGACCAGCCACGGCCACGAGGCCTGCGCGGGCCAGCCGTAAAGCGGCACGAACGGCAGCGCGACGAGGCCCGCGCCGACCGCGACCAGCGTCGTCGTGGCGAGCGGATCGAGCGTGCGCTTGATGCCGGCGTTCCAGCCGGCGTGGCAGGCGGCGGCGAGCAGCACGGCCGCGAAGACGAACGGATCCACTAGCGCGGGTCCAAATTCGTGACCCTGCCGGCGCGCTCGGCGAGCTGCCGGTCATAGTCGAGCACCGCCTGCAGCAGCACCTGCGCGCCCTTGGCGCACTGCTCCTTGGAGGAGAATTCCGCCTCGTTGTGGCTGATGCCGTCGCGGCACGGCACGAAGATCATTGCCGAAGGCGCGACGCGCGAGACATAGGCCGCGTCATGGCCCGCGCCCGAGACGATGTCGCGCGCGGAATAGCCGGAGACCTCCGCGGCGCGGCGGACCGCGGCGATGCAGTCCGGATCGAATTGGACCGCAGGCTGCTCCCAGATGGTCTTGCCCTCGAACTCGAGACGAAGGTCGCCGCTGATCACGGGCAGGACGTCGTAGAACTCTTCCTGCATCTCTCCGAGCACGTCATCGTCTGGATGCCGCAGATCGACGGTGAAGAACACCGAGCCGGGAACGACGTTGCGCGAATTGGGGCGGTTCTCGATCAGCCCCACGGTGGCGACGCCCGGCGCATATTTGCGGCCGATCCGGTCCACCGCCTCGATCATGCGCGCGGCTCCAACGAGCGCGTTCTTGCGCAGGTGCATGGGCGTGGCACCGGTGTGTGCGTCCTGACCGGTGAGCGTCGCCTCGTACCAGCGCATCGCCTGCACGCCGGTGACGACGCCGATGTCCTTGCCTTCGGCCTCGAGGATCGGTCCCTGCTCGATGTGCAGCTCGAAGAACGCCGACAGCGGATGCTCGCCGCAGGCTTGCGTCCCGCGATAGCCGATGGCGTCGAGCGCCGCGGCGAAGGTCACGCCGTCGCGGTCCTGCTGCGCCTGCACCGCGCTTTTTTCCAAGGCCTTGGAGAACACCCCGGAGGCGACCATGGCCGGCGCAAAGCGCGAGCCCTCCTCGTTGGTCCAGTTCACCACCTCGATCGGCGCATAGGTCTCGTAGCCGGCCTCGACCAGCGTGCGCAGCGCCTCGAGCGCGGCGAGCACGCCGAGCACGCCGTCGAACTTGCCGCCGGTCGGCTGGGTGTCGAGATGGCTGCCGAAGGCGATCGGCGGCACGTCCGCCGATCCTTCCCTGCGGGCGAACATCGCCCCCATGTCGTCGACCGTGACCCGGCAGCCGAGCGTCTCGGCCCGCGCCTTGAACCAGTCGCGCACCTGCTTATCGAGCTCGGTCAGCGTGAGCCGGCAGATGCCGCCCTTGGCCGTGCCGCCGATTGCGGCGGTCTCCATGATCTCGCCCCACAGCCGCTCGGCGTCGATCGCGAGATTTCTCATGCCGCGCTCATGGCGGGGCTCAGGCGCGGGCTTGGGCGCGCTGCGCGGGTGCCCAGAGCTTGGGCCCGGCGCGCAGATACTGCGGCGGCCGCGCGACCTCCGCGCCCAGTTCCGCGCCCGCGTGCCAGCCCCAGCGCGGGTCGTCGAGCATGCCGCGGCCGAGCGCGACCATATCGGCCTTGCCTTCGGCAACGATGGCCTCGGCCTGGGCCGGCGTGGTGATCAGGCCGACGACGCGGGTGGCGATGCCGGTCTCGTTCTTGATCCGCTCGGCCATCGGCACGTTGTAGCCGGGCCCTGTCGGGTTGCGGGTGTCGGCGGTGACGCCGCCGGACGACACATCGATGTAGTCGAGGCCGTCGCTCTTCAGCGCCTTGGAGTAGGTCACCGCGTCGTCGGTCGAAATCCCGTCATCGCGCCAGTCGTTGCCGGTGATCCGCGCACCGAGCGCGATCGACTTCGGCACCACCTCGCGCACCGAGCGCGCGATCTCGCGGCCGAACCGCATGCGGTTCTCCAGCGAGCCGCCGTACTGGTCGGTGCGGTGGTTCGACACCGGCGAGAGGAACGAGTGCGCCAGATAGCCGTGGGCGTAGTGCAGCTCGATCGCGTCGAAGCCGATCCGCACCGCGCGCTTCGCCGAATTGACGAAACTGTCACGCACATGGTCGATGTCGGCCTGGGTCGCGACGCGCGGCACGTGCCAGTCCTTGCCGAACGGCAGCGGCGACGGCCCGAGCGTCTCCCACGGGTCCTGGCCAGCCTTGAGCGCCCCGCCGCCCTCCCAGGGGCGTTGTGCCGAGGCCTTGCGCCCGGCATGCGCGATCTGGACGCCCCATTTCGCCGTGCCCGCGAGCCGGCAATGCTCGATGACGCGCCGCAGCGCCGCCTCGTTGTGATTGGAATAGAGCCCCATGCAGCCATGGGTGATGCGGCCGTGGCGCTCCACATGCGTGGCCTCGACGATGACGAGGCCGGCCCCGGAATTGGCCAGCATGCCGAGATGCGCCATATGCCAGTCGGTCGCGCTGCCGTCGTCGGCGCTGTACTGGCACATGGGTGAGATGACGATGCGGTTGGCGAGTTCGACCTGACCGAGCTTGATGGGCGAGAACAGTGCAGACATGCGTTTCCTTGCGCGATTTTCCCGAAACCGGACGATGATCATAAAGGCGAAGTGAGGCGGGTCCTAGGGCAGGCGCAGCACCGCGAGCGCCAGCGCCTTGGCACGCGGCACCAGCGTGTCGATCTCCAGGTACTCGTCCGGCGAATGGACCCGGCCGCCGACCGGGCCGACGGCGCAGATGGTCGGCGTCCCGGCCGCGGAGGTAAAGCCCGAATCGGCGCTGCCGCCGGTAAACAGCGCGGCCGTCTCGGCGATGCCCAGCGATTGCAGCGCCGCGGCGTAGTGCTCGTACAGCGCCTTGCCTTCCGGCGTCTCGACCAGCGGCAGGAATTCGCCGATGATCTCGAACGTCGTGCTGGTGCCAGGCACATAGCTCTTCGCCAGTATCTGCTCGATCTTCGCAAACATCGCCGCGCGCTGCTCATGGGTGACGAAGCGCAAATCCACCTCGCCTTTTGCCCAGGGTGCGATGGTGTTTACCGTCTGCCCACCGGAGACCACTCCGACGTTGAGCGTGATGCCGTTTTTCGGCTCGCTCAGCGCGTGCAGCGCCAGCGTTTTGTGGGCGAGTTCGTTGATCGCGCTGATCCCCGCCTCGAAGTTCACGCCGGAATGTGCAGCCTTGCCGGTGATCTCGAAGCGGATGAACATGCAGCCTTTTCGGCCGGTCACCGCCGCGCCCCGCGCCCTGCCCGGCTCGGAGTTGAAGCACACGCGCGCGGCGCGCGCATGCGCCTCGATCACCGGCCGCGAGAACGGCGAGCCGATCTCCTCGTCGCCGGTGAACAGCGCCATCACCGGCGCGGGCGCGCCGCCGAATTGCTTGATCGCCGCGAGCACGAAGCAGTTCATCACCAGGCCCGCCTTCATATCGGCGACGCCCGGGCCATAAGCGCGGTCGCCCTCGATCTTGAACGGCCGCCGCGTCGGCTCGCCCTTTGGAAAGACGGTGTCGCGATGGCCCATCAGCATGATCGGCCGGTTGCCCAAGGGACCCGAACTTTGGGCGACGGTCGCGGTGATGGCGTCGCCAAATCTCTCGTCGGGTGTCACTTCGGTGGCGATGCCGTGGGTCTTCAGGAAATCGCGGATGTGACTGCCGGCGGCGTCGACGCCGGCCTTGTCGCGGGAGCCGCTGTCGGTGTTCACCAGCGTTTCGAGCAACGCCAGCATCGCGCCATGCTGGCCGCCGAGCCATTCGAGGACTTTTTGTTCGCTGTTGTTCCGCACGTGTCTGTCACCTCGTCATGCCCGGGCCATGGCCGTTCGAAGAACGGCGTCGCTTCGCTCGCCTATAGCCGTTCGAAGAACGGCGTCGCTTCGCTCGCCTATAGCCGTTCGAAGAACGGCGTCGCTTCGCTCGCCTATGTGCCGGGATCCACGCCTTGCTTTGGGTCGACACAGTAAAGGCGTGGATGGCGAAAGGAAATCGGCGGAGCCGATTTCCTTCATGCTGAGGGTCGCAAGTCGGGTAAATCCGACTTGCGGTCGCGGCTGCCGGTCACTGCTAGGCCGCCTTGGCTTGCGGCACGTCGGCCTGCGCGCGCTCCTCGGGCAACGGCGCGATCTTCGCCCAACGCAGCGCAACGGCGATGGCGTTGCGCATCTCGGCGAGGAATTCCTGGTCGGTGTAGTAGTGCCGCCAGCGGCCGCTCTTGTAGAGCTCGAGGTGATGGTCGCGGCGCCGCTCGGCGAGCGCCCGCCACTTCAGCGCGACGCCCTGCAATCTGGCCGTGGCCTTGACCATCGACGGTGGGACTTCTGATGTACGCGGAACAGGGCACTCGAATTGACGATGCGCCATGATCGATCCGCCTGTTGCCGCTTGAGCGGCGGACCGATGCTTAGTCCGGATTCGCGCGGGAACAACGCGGCTTTCCGCCCGAAACGAGCGGTCAAGACGTTATGCACAATCTTCTCGGTATCCCGGCCCACATATGCACAGGCCGGCAGATGCGTAGCTCAGGACTAAGGCCTGATCGAGACGATGCCCTCGATCTCCACCGAAATCTGCGTCGGCAGCGAACCCATGCCGACGGCGGAGCGCGCGTGCTTGCCGTTCTCGCCGAACACCTCGACGAACAGGTCCGACATGCCGTTGGCGACCTTGGGATGGTCCTTGAAGTCGGGCACCGCGTTGACCATCACCAGCATCTTCAGCACGGTGTCGACGCGGTCGAGCGAGCCGAGCGCGGTTCTCATGGTCGAGAGCAGCTGCAGGCCGATCTGGCGGGCACGCTTGTAGCCCTCGTCCACCGAGATGTCGGCCCCCACCTTGCCGGACAGCGTGTTGCCCTGGTCGTCGCGCGGCCCCTGCCCCGCCAGGAACAGGAGGTTGCCGGCAATGCGATACGGCAGATAGTTGGCAACCGGCGACGGCACGTTCGGCAGCACGATGCCGAGTTGCTTCAGGCGGGCTTCTGCAGACATGACCACTCCCCTTGAACCGAAATCGTCCGGGCAAATTATTCAGGACGCGCCCGACCGCCACAAGCCCGGCCTGGGCGATGCAGGAATGCGGGACTAAAGCTTGATCCGCAGATAGTGCGCAAGCTCGCCGATCACGCCGCGGCGGAACGCCAGCACGCAGATCACGAAAATGGCGCCCTGGATCACCGTCACCCACTGCCCGACCTGGGCGAGATAGTTCTGCATGGCGATGACGATGAAGGCTCCGGCGACCGGCCCGAATACCGTGCCGAGCCCGCCGACCAGCGCCATCAGCACCACCTCGCCCGACATCGGCCAGTCGACGTCGGTGAGCGAGGCGATCTGCAGCACGATCGCCTTGGTCGCGCCGGCAAGGCCTGCGAGCGCCGCCGACAGCACGAAGGCCATGAGCTTGTAGCGGTCGGTCTTGTAACCGAGCGAAATCGCGCGCGCCTCGTTCTCGCGGATCGCCTTCAGCACCTCGCCGAACGGCGAATGGATGATGCGGTAGATCAGGAGGAAGCCCAACAGGAAGATCGCGACGACGGTGATGTACATGTTCTTTTCGTCGGCGAGATTGATCGCGCCGAACAGGGTGCCGCGCGGCACCGCCTGGATGCCGTCCTCGCCGCCGGTGAACTTCGCCTGCAGCGCGAAGAAGAACATCATCTGCGCGAGCGCAAGCGTGATCATCGCGAAGTAGATGCCCTGGCGGCGGATCGCGAGCGAGCCGGCGATGATGCCGAACACGCACGCGGTCAGCGTGCCGGTTAGGATCGCAAGCTCGGGCGGGAAGCCCCAGACCTTGGCGGAATGCGCCGACAGATAGCTCGCCCAGCCGAAATAGAGCGCGTGGCCGAACGACAGGAGCCCGCCATAGCCGATCAGCAGGTTGAAGGCGCAGGCGAACAGCGCAAAGCACAGCGCCTGCATGACGAACAGCGGATAGACATACATTGGAGCCACGACCAGCGCCGCGACCATGATCAGGAACGCGATCGGCTCGCTCCAGTTGCGCCGCGACGCGTGGCCGGCCGGCGCGAGCGGCGACTCGGCGGTTCCGACACGCTGCTCCATCACGCCCTCCGTCCGAACAGGCCTGCCGGCCGCACCAAGAGCACGATCGCCATGATGACGAAGATCACGGTGTTGGAGGCTTCCGGGAAGAACACCTTGGTCAGCCCCTCGATGACGCCGAGGCCGAAGCCGGTGATCATCGCCCCCATGATCGAGCCCATGCCGCCGATCACCACCACGGCGAACACGACGATGATCAGCGAGGAGCCCATCTGCGGGCTGACGTTATAGATCGGCGCTGCCATCACGCCGGCGAAGGCGGCCAGCGCCACGCCGAAGCCATAGGTCAGCGTGATCATGCGCGGCACGTTGATGCCGAAGGCGCGCACCAGCGTCGGGTTCTCGGTCGCGGCGCGCAGATATGCGCCGAGCTTGGTGCGTTCGATGACGAACCAGGTTGCGAGACAGACTGTGAGCGAGGCGATGATCACCCAGGCGCGGTAGTTCGGCAGGAACATGAAGCCGAGGTTGCGGCCGCCCTGAAGCTGCTCAGGCATCGTGTAAGGCAGACCCGCGGAGCCGTACTGGTTGCGGGCGAGCCCTTCGATGATCAGCGCGATCCCGAAGGTCAGCAGCAGGCCGTAGAGATGGTCGAGCTTGTAGAGCCATTGCAGGAAGGCCCGCTCGATGATCATGCCGGTGATGCCGACCAGGATCGGGGCGAGGATCAGCGCCCACCAGTAGCCGAGCCCGGTCCACTGCAGCAGCAGGTACGCGGCGAACGCGCCCATCATGTACTGGGCGCCATGGGTGAAATTGATGATGTTGAGCATGCCGAAGATGACGGCAAGCCCCAGACTGAGCAGCGCGTAGAACGAGCCGTTGATCAGCCCGATCAAAAGCTGCGCGAACAGCGCCGTCGAGGGAATGCAGCGGCCGCCGAGAAATTCCGGGATGCAGAGTTCGAACACGCAGTGATCCTCGACACGAAATCACCGGGGCACGCCGCGCCTTGAGCGCGGCGGCCCGGTGATGACGCGTGCTGTCAGCCGCTGACCAGCGGGCAGCCGCCGTCCTTGAGCGGGCGGAAGGCTTCCGCCGCCGGGATCGTGGCGCGCAGCTTGTAGAAGTCGCCGGGGTGCTTCGATTCTCCTGGCGCCTTCACCTCGAACAGGTAGGCGTCGTGCACCTTGCGGCCGTCGGCGCGGATCGTGCCCTTGCCGAACAGCGGATCGTCGGTCGGCTGCTTCTTCATCTCGGCGACCACCGCCTTGCCGTCTGCCGCGCTCTTCAGCGCCACGACCGCCTTGAGGTAGTGCGTGATGCCCGCATAGACGCCGGCCTGGATCATGGTCGGGAACTTGCCCGGACGCTCGCCCTGCCAGCGCTTGGTCCAGGCGCGGTTGTTGTCATTGGCATCCCAGTACCAGGTTTCGGTCAGCGTCAGGCCCTGCGCGGTGGGCAGGCCCATCGCCGCCACGTCGCTTGCGAACACCAGGAGACCGGCGAACTTCTGCCCGCCCTTGACGATGCCGAACTCGGCACCCGCCTTGATCGAATTGATGGTGTCGCCGCCGGCATTGGCAAGGCCGACGATCTTGGCCTTGGAGGTCTGCGCCTGCAGCAGGAACGAGGAGAAGTCGTTGGTGTTCAGCGGATGGCGCACCTTGCCGAGCACCTTGCCGCCGTTGGCCTCGACCACCGCCGAGGTGTCGCGCTCGAGCGCGTGGCCGAAGGCATAATCCGCGGTGAGGAAGAACCAACTGTCGCCGCCGGTCTTCACCAGCGCCTTGCCGGTGCCGTTGGCGAGCATCCAGGTGTCGTAGGTCCAGTGCACCGTGTTGGCGTTGCACTTGGAGCCGGTGAGATCGGACGCAGCAGCGCCGGAGACGATGAACACCTTGTTCTTGGTCGCGGCGATCTGGCTGACCGCGAGCGCCACGCCCGAGTTCGGCACGTCGATGACGAGATCGACGTTCTCGGTGTCATACCACTTGTTGACGACCTGCGAGCCGACGTCGGCCTTGTTCTGGTGGTCGGCACTGACCAGGTCGACCTTCACGTTCGGATTGTTCTTGATGAAGTCGGCGATCGCGAGCTTGGCGGCCGCGGTCGAGCCGGGGCCGGCAAGGTCGGAATAAAGCGACGACATGTCGCTCATCACGCCGATCTTGACGTTGATCTGCTGGGCCTGCGCGGGCGCGCAAGCCAGCGCGGCACCGACGGCCGCAAGGCTTAAGAGTTGTTTCATTCGCAGTCCTCCCTCTTGCGGTGCCGGGCGGCACCCCATGTTCACGTTACGAGATCGCCGTTCAACCACTCACCAACGGGCAGTTACCTTCCTTGACGGGCCGGAAGGCCTCCGCCGCCGCATGCGAGCAGCGCCGCAAGCCCCGCCAGAATCACCGCCCGCTTCATCGCCCATATGCTCCCGGCTTGGTTTGTCGTCGCGGCTTTTGGTTACACACCCAGATAGTCGTGCAGCTTGCCGAGATTGGCATCCAGTTCGGAACTGGCGAAGGTTTCGGCCACCCGGCCATGCTCCATCACATAGTAGCGGTCGGCCACGGTCGACGCGAACCGAAAGTTCTGCTCGACCAGAACGATCGTGAAGCCCTGCTGCTTCAGCGCGCGGATGGTCTTGCCGATCTGCTGGATGATCACCGGCGCAAGCCCTTCCGTCGGCTCGTCCAGCAGCAGCAGCCGCGCACCGGTGCGCAGGATACGCGCAATCGCCAGCATCTGCTGCTCGCCGCCGGACAGCTTGGTTCCCTGGCTCGAGCCGAGCCGCTCCCTGAGGTTCGGAAATAGCTCGAAGATCGTCTCGAGTGACAGGCCGCCCTGCTTGACCTGCGGCGGCAGCATCAGGTTCTCCTGCACCGTCAGGCTCGCGAAGATGCCGCGCTCCTCCGGGCAGAACGCAATGCCTGAGCGGGCGATCGCGTTGGAGGCGTCGCCGATCAACTCACGGTCTTCGAAGCGCACCGAGCCCCGGCGCTGACCGACGATGCCCATGATCGACTTCATGGTCGTGGTCTTGCCCGCGCCGTTCCTGCCCAGCAGCGTCACCACCTCGCCCTGATGCACGTCGAACGTGACGCCATGAAGAATGTGCGACTCGCCGTACCAGGCGTGCAGGTCCTTCACCGAAAGGAGCGGCGCGCGCACGTCAAGCATGCCCCACACCCATGTAAGCCTCGCGCACCTCCGGATTGTTCGACACGGTGGCGTAGTCGCCTTCCGCCAGCACCCGGCCGCGCGTCAGCACGGTGATGCGCTGGCAGAGATTTTCTACGACGCTCAGATTGTGCTCGACCATCAGCACGGTGCGGTCGGCGGAGACGCGCTTGATCAGCGCCGAGATCCGGTCGATGTCCTCGTGGCCCATGCCGGCGGTCGGCTCGTCGAGCAGCAGCATCTCGGGATCGAGCGCGAGCGTGGTCGCAATCTCGAGCGCGCGCTTTCTGCCGTAGGGCAGCTCCACCGCGGCGGTGTCGACAAAATCCGACAGGCCCACGTCGGCGATCAGCGACCGCGCCCGTTCGTTGTAGCGGTTGAGCACGCGCCGCGAGCGCCAGAAGTCGAACGAGGCGCCGCGCTCGCGCTGCAAGGCGATGCGGACGTTCTCCAGCACGGTGAGATGCGGAAACACCGCCGAGATCTGGAACGAGCGCACCATGCCGAGCCGCGCGACCTCGGCAGGCTGCATCGCGGTGATGTCGGAGCCTTTGTAAGTGATGCGGCCGCGCGTCGGCTGCAAGAACTTGGTGAGCAGGTTGAAGCAGGTGGTCTTTCCGGCTCCGTTCGGACCGATCAGCGCGTGGACGGTGCCGCGTTCGACGCGGAGACTGACGCCGTTCACGGCAACGAAGCCGGCGAAATCCTTGGTCAGCTCCTCGGTTTCGAGGATGTACTCGGCCATACGACGCATCCCAGGCGCGCTTTCGGCCCGGACGGTCCCACAGCCGCCCACACCGCGCACCTGCTCCCAGAACGAAGCCATTTAGAAGGGCTTCGTCGGAGCCGTCCAGACCCCAAAAGTCTCATACGGACGGGCCAACAGCCGCAGGAGTTGCCAAAAAAGAACCCACCCGGATGGCGAACCATCCGGGCGGGCCCTGTGAGACCGACGCGAGGGGAAGGCGGGGGGCGTGCGCGCCGGTCGCAGCTCGATCGGCTAGTAGACGACGCGGCAGACCCGGGCCGAACCGATGTAGTAGCCGTAGGAGTTGTACTGGCGCTCCCAGTAGCAGCGGCGATAACCCTCGTAGTAGCCGCCATAGGCCGGCTGGGCGTAGGCGTTCGCGACCGCACCGGCCACGATGGCGCCACCGATCACGCCGGCGGCGATACCCCAGCCACGGCCGTGCGCATTCGCGGCGCTCGACGGAACGGTCAGGCTGGCCGCCAGCGCGAGCGCGGCGATCGTGGTGGCAATCTTCGACTTGGTGTTCATGGCTCTCTCCCTGAGGCAATTCGTTGGACCGGAATGGTCCTCATGGCCGTTGGTCGGACGGCCCCCGGAAGAGGTTCAGCCTTGGGGCGGCCCGCCTGCGTGGACTGTGCGAAAAGTCACAGGCGCAGCCGCAAGGCCAGAAAGCGACGTCTTTTGAAGGGGTTGGGCCACAGAAAACGCCGAAGGGCCGGATCATCCGGCCCTTCGGGATCAAATCCAGGCCTGAGGCTACTGCGCAGTAACCCTGGGCTGCGGCGCAGCCGGCCCCGCGGAGGCGTTCGGCTGAACCGCGAGGATCGCCTGATAGGCATCGACCAGGCCGGCACCGAATTCGGGGTCCTTGCCGGTCGGGCCAAGGTCTTTGGCGGTGTCCTGCAGGATCTTGCGGACGCCGTCCGGCGTGAGCTGCGGCGCGCGCTCGAGCATCAGCGCCGCAACGCCGCTGACATAGGCCGCCGAGAACGATGTGCCGGAGATGAGCTGGTAGTCGCGGTCCGGCGCGGGCAGGAGGATATCGACGCCCGGTGCCGCCACCGCGACGTGCGGACCGATATTGGACGCCTTGAACATCCTGTCGTTGGCGTCGGTCGCCGACACCGCGATCACGTTCGGATC